>JBDSNC010000118.1:0-40649 GCA_039915545.1 Luteolibacter sp. | reverse complement strand
CTCCTTGTTTCCGGTCCACCGGGCAGTCCTCGTCGTAGAAAGAGTAAGAACAGAGGCGGGACGCCTCAGCCACTTTTTGGATTTCGTCGGGATCGGTGGCCTTGATGAGGGCGGCGGCGATCTGCTTGACGGAGTGGCCGCCGGAGATTTTGGCGATTTCCTCGCGGTCGGCCTGGCTAAGCATGCGGTCGAGACGCGCGAGGCGGCTGGCAACGGTGGTGAGGGTGGCCTCATCCCGGGCACCCATGGCGATGCCGAGCAGGAGCTTGTCGAAGGCGACGGAGGGCTTGCTCTCCATCGGGCGGGAGTCGGTCTTGTCGGACTCGGTGACGCCGACGGCATCGACGAGGACGAAGCGGGTTTTTCCTCCGGCATCCGGCGTGACGGCGGCGAGGGCATCGGGATCGATGGTGCGGGTACCCCGCCCTTTCATCTGCTCGAAGTAGAGCTGGGAGCGGACATCGCGCAGGAAGAGCAGGCACTCGAGCGGCTTGATGTCGGTGCCGGTGGCGATCATGTCCACGGTGACGGCAATGCGGAACTCCGGGGCGGTGCGGAAGGCTTTGATGATGTCCTCGGATTTGCCGCTGGCCCGGTAGGTGACCTTTTTGCAGAAGTCGTTTCCCTTGCCGAACTCCTTGCGGACGATATCGACGATGTCCTCGGCGTGGCTGTCGTCCTTGGCGAAGATGAGGGTCTTGGGCACCCAGGGTTCGTCGAGGCCCATGGCCTTGGCACGGGCGGGGCGGTCGGTGAAGATCTCGGTGAAGAGTTTTTCCCGGAAGGTCCTGATGACAGTGCGAAGCTGATCGGGGACGACGACGGAGCGGTCGAGCTGGGTTTTCTGATAGGTTTCCTCGGCTTCCTGGATCTCCCACCGCTTGGCCCGGGTGAGGCGGTCGCGTTTCTGATAGTCGTGCCCCGCCTTGACGGTGACGCCTTTCTCGGAGACTTCGGTTTTGATCCGGTAGATGTCGTAGCCGACGTTCACGCCATCGGCGACGGCCTGGACGTAGGGGTATTCGGTGACGAGGTTCCGGTCGAAGAAGCCGAGGGTCGCCTTGCTGGGAGTGGCGGTGAGGCCGATGAGGAAAGCGTCGAAGTATTCGATGACCTGCCGCCAGAGGTTGTAGATGGAGCGGTGGCATTCGTCGACGATGACGAAGTCGAAGGACTCGATGGGGATCTTGGGATTGTAGCGCACTTGCAGCGGAGATGAAGACTGCGGCGAGACGCCGAAGCCACTTTCGTAGCCGGAGTGCTCGTCGGCCTCGTCGTCGAAGGTGGCGTTTCCGGAGAGCTGGGAGTAGAGGCGCTGGATGGTGGAGACGGTGACCTTGCAGACGGGATCGATGCCGCTAGGGCCGAGCATCTGGACGTTGTAGAGGTCGGTGAACTTGCGGCCATCGTCGGGAGTGGTGAATTGCTGGAATTCGTTGACGGTCTGGCGGCCGAGGTTGCCGCGGTCGACGAGGAAGAGGATGCGCCTGGCCCCGGCGTGCTTGATGAGGCGGTAGGCCTGGGTGACGGCGGTGAAAGTCTTGCCGGAGCCGGTGGCCATCTGGATGAGGGCGCGCGGGCGGTTGGCGGCGAGGGATTTCTCAAGCTTCGAGACTGCGTCGATCTGGCACTCCCGGAGCGGGGCGGTGTTCAGCGCGGGGAATTGACGGAGACGGCTGCGGAGGGTATCGGGCTGCTGGACGAGTTCGAGCAGGTGCTCGGGCGTGTGAAAGGCGAAGACCGGGCGCGAGCGGGAGTCGGGGTCGCGCTGGTCGCGGAAGTTGGTTTCGATGCCGGTGGACTCATAGGTGAAGGGCAATGGATCGGCCCAGCGCTGCGGGATCCATTGGTGGGCATACGTGTAGCGGGCGGATTGCTCGGCGACGGCGGAGAGGGTGGTGCCCGCCTTTTTCGCCTCGACGATGCCGAGCGCTTTGCCGTCCACGAAGAGGATGTAATCGGCGGGACCGCCGTGGGACTGCATTTCGCGGACGGCCACACCGCGAGCGGCGTGGAGATTGAGCGAGGCGATGTCTTGAATCACCCAGCCAGCGGCACCCAACAGGATGTCGATCTTTTCGCGGGCGAGTTGTTCGGGGGTGGGCAAAAGAGGGACTGATCCGGGGTGCCTTAACTGCTGGAGACTAACGGGCGGCAGGCTCGGGGGAAGGAGAAAGTTTGGGAACATCGAACATGGAACGCCCCACATCGAACGTCGAAGTGGATTAGGGCAGAAGATGGGAAAGTGATCAGAGAGAGAGCGGTAGCGGACCTGAAATCGGGCCAGCCTCTAGCGGCAATGGATGGAAGCAATACAGAGGATTGAGCGGCGACGGTCGCAGACCGGGACTCGCCGGGTTCCCGGTGGATTTTCGTTTACACAGAATTTCTCACACTCCCGGATTTTCGGCAGGAGGGATGATTGTCCTTCAGGTGGAAGTATTCCCGGTCTCCCATTTGGGGGCTTGAAATGGGAAGCGGCCGCTTTTCCCGGTCGGCGGAACGATTTTTCTTATGATCTTTGGGCTTAAAAAGGTTATCAAAATCATTTTTCTTATAATTTTTAGCCTTAAGAAGGTAATCAAAATCGTTTTCCTTATAATCTTTGCCCTTAAGAAGGTAATTAAAATCATTTTTCTTATAATCTTTGCCCCTAAAAAGGTTATCAAAATCATTTTCCTTATTATCTTTGCCCTTAAGAAAGTAATTAAAATCGTTTTTCTTATGATCTTTGGCCCTAGGAAGGTTGGAAAAATCCTTTTTCCCGGAGGATATCCGCCAAGGCAAGCCCGCTTCAAGGGAGCGCAAGGGGTTCTTTATCAACGTTTTCCGAATTCAGCCGGAGGTGGCTGATGCTTGTATGGCCCATTCAGGGCTTCGAAATGGTGCGGGCGGTCATACCCAACGCGGTGCGTTGGGCTGGCTTGTTGTCGGGCCTGTGGGCCTGAAGATGGGGGGCTCACATTTCCGGAATCGCGGGTAGTCCGGCTTTCAGGTGGAATCTTCAAAGACCGGCTGAAGCCGGGACAACGTACGAAGAGGCGGGTGCCGGTGGGGGTTAGTTTGAAATTTCCAACCGGATGTCCTCGGAGTTCGCGCGGAGCTCGGGGGCATACATGGCTTCGGCGGTGGCGGGCAGGGCCTTGTAAATTCCCGGGGCCTCGGCGCGGAGCTGATAGCGCACGGTGTTCGTGCCGCGCGGGAGGGCGCGGATGAAGAAGTCCACCGTCTGGTCGCGCGGTTCCATGTAGGCGTTCAGCCCGCTGCCGCCGATGTAGCCGCTGAGCGCGTCGATCGCTTCGAAGCCGGCTGCCTTGGCATCGGAGAAAAGCACATACTCGTAGTCGTTCTTGCTCTCCAGCACGAGCTCCACCTCGATGCGGTCGCCGGAAGCGAGTTTCGCCCCGTCCGCCAGCGGCTCGCGGCGGAAGCGCTCGACCTGTTGTTTCACCACCAGGCCGGTGGAATCCGGCACCTCGCTCTCTTTTTCCAGAGCGATGAGTTTGGAAATGTGGCGGGAAACCTTCACCTCCAGCCCGGCGGCGCGCAGCTTGTCCTCCAGTGTGAAGACTTCCAGATAGGCATTCGCATAGAGCGTGCCCTTGCCGGTGCGGCGCAGCTCGATCTCATGCTTTCCGGTCGCCACCGCATCGCCCGTCAGAACGACCGAGCCATCGAAGGTGAACAGGTTCTCACGGCTGATGGAAACCTTGCGCAGCTCTTTCCCGTCCATCCGGATTTCCACGTCCATCTGCGGTACGTCCTCGCCGCTGGCCTTGAAATAACTGGCGATCGCCTCCACTGCGAACGCGGTGTCCCGGGTGGATTCCCAATAACTCGCGTGCTTGCGGTTGTTCACCAGGTATTTCACGAGTCCGCGGGTGTCGGGGTCGTTCGGCTTCACGGCCGCGAGCAGTTTCAGATACCACGCGTGGGCCTCCACCTCGCTGCCATACCAGTTCCACCAGTAGCCTTTGTTCTGGAGATCCAGATAGGCGGTTTGGTTTTCCGCATCCCGCTTGAGGAACTGGGAAATCATCTTCATTACCTCGTCGCGGCGCGCTTCGTCGCCGGTACGGTGCTCTTCCAACCCTAGCAGGCACTTCGCATAAACCGGAAGGTCCACGCGGTCCCGATAGAGAAACGCGAGCATCGGCTCCGAGTCGCGCTTCGCCTCACCGAGCACCAGCCGGTCGAAGGCATCGAGCGCGTCCGTCTGCGCCTTCTCGTATTTGTGATCGTCCGGGACCTTCTTCCCTTCCTTGCGGAGTGCCGAGCGCTCGACGTGAAGTTGAAGCGCGTTCACCTGCTTGCGCTCGTACGCTGTCAGCCAGTTCAGACCGGCGTTCAGCATCGCGTCCGGGACCTTCGCACCGTTGGCCTTCGCCACTAACAATCCATGTACCACCACGGCCGTTGTGTGTGAATATGAAGTCTCGCCGTAGCCGGAAAACCAGCCCCAGCCGCCATCGGAGTTCTGCATGGACATCAGCTTGTCCACGCCCTTCGCGACCATCTTTTCCATCTCCACCTCGTCGAACACCGGATTCGTCTGCCACTGTTTCCACTGCGCGGCGCGCTCGGCGGAGTCGCCGAGTTCCTGCGGATTCAGATTGGTGCGCTTCGCCTTCACCTCGCCGAGGTTGATCTTGAGATCCTTGAGCATCTTCTGCGCGATGACCGCTGGCACGAAGCGGTTCAGCGTCTGCTCGGTGCAGCCATACGGATAACTCGCCAGATAGGGAATGGCATCCACCACCGCGCCGGCGACGGTCGGCGAGAAACGAACGGTCAGCTTCGATTGATCCGGACGGCGCTCGGCGGGCACTTCCATGGAAATTTTCGCGGAATCCGCGCCCGGCTCCACCGTGCGGCTCCACGCGTCCTGGCGCAGCATGCCGTGCACACGGACCGGCAGCGTGCGTTCCACCGCATCGCCATCGTCGCCGGAATCCGCACGCATGCGGAACTTCGCCTCACCTTCGTGCAGCGCCTTCACCCGCCAATCGACGCGGGCCTCGGACTTCGCAGCGATCTCCACCGTCTTCGCCGCGCCATCGATGGCTTCGAGCGTATTGCCATCCAGCTCCAGCGAAACCTTCACCGTCTTCGGCGAGTCGTGGTCGTTCTGCACCACCGCGCTGAACACCGACTCATCCCGCTCCACCAGGAAGCGCGGGGCCTGCAGCCGGACTAACAATTCCTTCGAAGTGATGATTTCCGAAGTCCCCTCGCCCACCTGCGTGCCCTTGCCCAGCACCCAGACGCGGGCTTTCCACGTCGTGAGATTGTCCGGGTATTCCAGCGGGATTTCGGCATGTCCTTCCGCATCGGTTTGAATCGCGCCGGACCATTTTAACAGATCCGCGAAATCCTTGCGGACGAGGATCGGTTGGGCGTTCTCGCCACCACCACCCGGCCCCTCGGCTGGCATGTCCTTGTCAGCCATGTCCTTTTTCTTCTCCCCGGCCATCGCGGATGCCGGAGCGGCGGCGAACGACATGGTCATTTCGTCACTCACGCCATCCACCGCTCCCGACATCGCCATCATCCGGCCGTGACCACCGCCGTAGCCTCCTCCTTTCCCCGCGCGTAACCCATTCCGGGGAAGCATTTGGGAAAACATGCCCAGCGGCTGCATTCCCTCCTCGCCCTGTTTCTGCAGATTTCCCACCGGTATGGGCACGGAACCCAGGCGCCCGTCCGGATAGTAGCTGTTTTTCCACGACCAGAAATTCTCATGGATCGCTCCGACATTCGAGCCGCCGGTGATGGCTTCCAGTGATTTGTCATACACCGTCAGCACCGCGAGTCCGGTCACCGGTTTGCCATCCGCATCGCGCAGGGTCACGCGCAGCGGCGAGGTTTCGCGGGGTTTCACCCGGTCCTTCGCCGGTTCCAGCGTCACTTCGATGAGCTTGCTAACAGGCGGTAGCAGGATCTGCCGGACGGCGGTGTGTACCCGCGCGCCGTGCACGGTGATGCCTTCGATAAACATGTTCGGCATGTCCCGCAGATCGAGCGGCACCGAGACTTCCGAACTCTTGCCATCCAACTGGATGCGACGCGCCTCGCGGCCGGCGGATCCGGCGACGTGGAGGAAAAGCCAGACATTGGCGTTCTCCTTGTCGCTGTTCACACGGAGTTTCACCGACTCTCCAGGGGCGTGCTCGGCCTTGTCCGCGATCAGCTCCAGCGGCCCGAAATGCCAGTCCGCAGGATCGGCGCGGCCGGGGCCGTGGACGTTGAGGATGGTAGCGCCCTCCGCCGCCTCACCGCCGTTGAAGGACAGGCTGGCGGCGATCCGGTATTGCCCGGTGGCCGGTGCGGCGAATTTCTGATGGATCTCACCCAGCGCGTCGGTCTCGACGGGGAACGTCTGAATTTCCTTTTCCTCCACCCGGCCGTTTTCGCCGCTGACGATTTGGAAAATCTTCAATGTCCCCTTTGCGGCGACCACCGGTTTCCCGGCCAGCGACGCGGCGGAAATATTCGCCACCACCGGTTCACCGGCGCGGGTGTATCCGCGGTCGGTCCAGACGATGACTTCAAACGGTTTCCTCGCAGCGATGACGGATCCCGTCCCGCGCTCTTCGCGCCGTGATGCATCCACCACCCGAGCTTCGATGCTGTATTTCGAATCCAGGTCGCCCTGGGTCTGCTTCGCGGGTGCGGTATCGATCTCAATCTTCGCCGTGCCGTCCGGGCCGATCGGGATATTGCGCTTCATCACCAATTCGTCCGGCGTCCAGCGGTTCCCCTGCCACCACGGCGGATGCGGCGGTATGCAGCCCCAGCGGCTCCACGTGGGATGCCAAAACGCCTCGCTGCCATTCCACCACGCGCCGGGGCCATAGAGCCAATCCCAGCGCCAGACCGGAAACCACCGTTCGCCCATCGAACTGCGTTTCACGATGATTTCCACGTTTGCATTCCGCACCGGTGCGCCGTGGAAATACGTGGCCTTCACTGTGGCCGTAAATTTCTCCCCGAGTTTCACCGGCGCGTCCGGTGCCTCGACCTTCACCTCGTATTCCGGCTTCCGGTATTCCTCGACCTGGAGGGAAACGCTGGCCGCGATTTCGTCGCCGATCTGGAAGATGGCCGTCCAAGCGCCGAGCACCGCGTCCTTGGGAATGACCACTTCGCTCTCGACCGCGCCCGCCGCGTCGGTTTTCAGCTTCTCGATTTTCATCGCCTCTTCGCCGCGGCCGTTGGTGAGCGTGAGTTTTCCGGTCTTGTTCGCCCAGCGGCTTTCGTTCGGTTCGAAGTAGCCGACGTTGCGGAGATAGAACTTCAAGTGCGCGGTATCGCCGGGCTTGTAGAGCGGTCTATCTGAAATGCCGTAGGTGATGTCGCGGTTGCCGTTCTCAAGCTGCGGCTGCTGGATGCCGTGCGGCTGGAATCCGTAAAACGCCATCGAGCGGCCCTTCTTGCGGGCGATCGCCAGCCATTGATAGTTCGCATCCAGTTCGCCCGGCCCTACCAGGGTTTTCCCGTCAGCATCGGTCACCCGGTTCACCTCCGCCGTGCGGATGTCCGTGTTCCGTTCGAGCGGCTTTTTCCGCTCCAGATAGATCGTGCGGTAGCCGAAAAACTCGATCTCCGCCCCGGCCACCGGCGCGCCGCTTTCCGCGTCCGCCACCCACCACTGTTTTTTCCCGCCCACGTCGTTTTGCGCGATCACCGAGTCCACGATCCAGACGAGCGTGTGAAACGTGTTCCCGCCGCCGATCTTGCCAGTGACCCACCACGCGCCCGCCTTGTCGAGCGGCACGGCGATGTCGGTCCGTGTGTTGCGATGCTTTTCTTGTGGCGTGAGTTTTGTCTCCCAATCGGCCGCGCTGGCACCGATGTATTTCGCGGCATTGCCGGAAATCAGGCGGCTCGCGATGCCCGAGGGATTCGTCCGCTCCCATTCGAGGTCGCGCGGGTTGTCTTTCAAATAGGCGATCGTGTCGCGGACCACCGCCTCCATGTCCACCGGCGCGGCGGTGAGCTTGATCTCCGTCGCATTGCGGAAAAGCAGCGGCAGGCTGGGCCGCGTTCCGGCAGCGACGGTTTCCGCCGGCTCGAAACCGCCCCAGTTTCCGACAATCTGTTGCAGCAGCTTTTTCCGCGAGTCGTTAGGACCCGGACCGTGCGTCGCGATCGTGTGCTCCAGCACCTCCTGCGCTTTGTCGAACTGGCTGCGGCTGAGGAAAACCTGGGTCAGTGCGTCGCCCGCAGTGCCGCCGACGAGTTTGTTATCGAGGATGGATCGATAGAGCGCGATAAAGTGAAACTCGGCGGGCAGCTTGAACCGGCGCACACCATCCGAGGTTTTCGCCAGGCACTCGTCCTCCGCCAGAGTGTCCGTTTCCAAAATCCCCTTCATGCTCTCCGGGTCCTGCTGCTGCCACCAGCCGTAGGACGCCAGTGTCTCCGTGCCGAACTGGCGTTGGGAAAATCTCGCCCTTTCGGAAATCATCACCGCCGCCATGTCCGCCTCTGTGCTCAGCCGCTCCTGCTCCGCCAGCGCGAACCGCCAGCGATCGCCGTCGTTTTTCGCAGCGTCCCAGGATCCGGGTTTTTCGTAAACCACCGGCGCGTCGCCCTTCCACGGCGCTCCCTCGGTGCCGCCTTCCGGCCCCGCTTCACCCCATTCCGGCAGCGCGTCCAGCGGCGTGAGCGTCTGGAGTTTCCACGATTCATTCTGCATGAAAACCGCCGCCATCTCGCGCCATGCCAGAATCCCTTCCGCCGCCATGCCCGGTTTCGTCACCGCCTGCCGCAGAAGCTGTAGCGAGCGGATGTGATCGCGGTATTGGGTGTTGACCGCTTGGCCCGATTCCGCCGTCCCTTCCTTCTGACCTTGGAACCGACCCCGGCCATATCCGCGCCCGCCGTACTCCCGGGTGAATTCCCCGGCGATGATCTGCCCGGCGTGAGGTGCGCGCCGGTAAACCGTCGCGGCCGAAGTCAGCAGGCTCGGATTCTCCGGATGCGCGGTAACCGCCTTTTCCACCAGCCCGTCAAGTTCACCCCAAGCATTGAGCTGCCTGAGTCCATCCACCGCCCGCTCCAGATCGGAGCCCGATCCGGCGTCCGACACCGGCATCAGCTTTTCGCCATAGAAATTCACGACGTCCCGCCACATCCCGCGCTTGATCAGCTTGTCGCGTTCCGCGCGCAACGCGTCCGTTTCCTGAGCCATGAGATTTACGCTGGCACCCACCACCGCCAGAAAAAGACAAAACAAGGTTTTCATTTCACCCATGATGACACGCGAATCCGGAAATCCTTGGAAGAAATTTCCAACCCGCGCTCATTTTCCGGGAAAAACCCCATGCACCTCAGTTCCAGTTGCTGTGGATCTTCACCAGCAGCCGGGTCTCGGAAATCTGCCAAAACTCGACGTGGAGCCAATCGGCCGCAATGGGAGATTGGCAGGAAAGCATCTCGAGCGGCGCCAGATCTCCGGCCCACGTTTGCTCAAAGCTCCCTGCGTCGCTTTTGAAATAGTCGTTTTCGCCGCGCACGTTCACGGCGATCGGGTCCGCCGGAATCCTACTCAGCGGCAACTCGCGACCGGTCACCTTCAGGCTCGCAACAAAATCCGCCTGCTCGCCGCGCTCCATCTCGAAGACCGTGTAGGCATTGCGGTCGAGAAATCCATGCCACGCATCGCCCCGGCACTGGATCTTCGCAGCGGAAGCGGGCAACAGGATTCCGTTCTCTGCTTTAACACGGATGCGGGGATCCGATGACGGCATCTTCCAAACCACGATCACCGCCGCCAACACGACGACCAACAACAGCGGGACCAACAGGCCGATGAGCACTTTTTTCGCCCCGTTCACTTTGCTCGGCACTGCCTGGCTGTCCCACGGCTCCGAAAGGTTCGCGTCCATCCCGGTGGATTAGCAAATCTCCGCGTGGATGGCCAGAAAGGCTTTTCAATTGGGTGCAACTGAAAATGGTGGGCATAGCCAATGTGTCCCGGCTGTCTCAGCCGGATCTGACTCCCGACTGAGACAGTCGGAACACATTCCAGACTCCCGACCCGGCTGCCAACCACATTCAGTTACACCCTTTTCAATCGCCGGTGATCACCGAGGCGAGATCCTCCATGCTCCAGCCCGCCGCGTCGCCGACTCCGCTTTCGTCGTCGATGGCCGAGGCCAGCTCGCGTTTTTTCGCCTGAAGTTTGACGACCTTTTCCTCCACGGTTCCGCGGGTGAGGAGGCGGTAAACGGTCACCGGACGGGTCTGGCCGATGCGGTGGGCGCGGTCGGTCGCCTGGGCTTCGGCGGCTGGATTCCACCATGGATCGAAGTGAACGACCGTGTCTGCAGCGGTGAGGTTCAGGCCGTAGCCACCGGCCTTGAGGCTGATCAGGAAAACCGGCGGGCCGTCCGGTTGCTGGAACTTGTCCACCAGTTGTTGGCGGTTCCGGGTTCCTCCATCGAGCCGCAAACTGTCCCAACCGCGCTCGGCGATGCATTTCTCGATTTCCCGTAACTGAGTCTGGAACTGGCTGAAAATCAGCATTCGGTGATTTCCATTCACAGCCTCTTCGATCAGTTCGAGCAGACGGTTGAGTTTGGCCGAGCGCTTCGCCACCAACAGTTGATTGAATCTTTCGTTACCTAGCAGGGCAAGGTCGCAGCAGGTCTGCCGCAGACGGAGCAAAGCGGTGAGCATCTGCATCCGGGCCGCGCCCTTGTTGCCGGAATCGGCGATGGCATCGACCCGCTTTCTACCCTCGGTGAGCAGCTCTTTGTAAACCGCCTGCTGGTCCGGACTCAGGTCGCAGAATTCGTCGATGAAGAGTTTGGACGGCAGTTCCGGAGCCACCTGCTCCTTCGTCCGACGAAGCAGGAAGGGCGAGGTTTTGAGCCGCAGGCGCTCCAGCACCCCGGCGGCGGTTTCCGGCAAAAGGAGCGGTGCCTCGTAGCGATCCTTGAATTCCTCACGAGTGCCGAGCCAGCCGGGCTGGATGAAACGAAAGATCGCCCACAAGTCGCGGACGCCGTTTTCGATCGGCGTGCCGGTGAGCGCGATCCGTCGGGACGCTTTCAGTTTCGCGATCGCCTTCGCGTGATCGGTGTCCGGATTCCGCATCAAGCTGGCCTCGTCCACGACCACCGCACGGTATTGCCGCTTCAAATGCCACGCCAAATCGCGGGCGAGCGTCCCGTAGCTGGTGAGAACCACATCTCCCGGTTTCACCCGCTCGCGTTCGGCATCGCGGCTGGCACCATGGAGAATCCTGACTTTCCGGCCGGGTGCGAAGCGGGCGAACTCCGCCTGCCAGTTACCAAGCAAGGAGGCCGTCGCCACCACCATCACCACCCCAGAGTCTTCAATCCCGAGCGGAAATAAACGCTCAATCAAAGCGATCGTTTGAACCGTTTTTCCCAAGCCCATGTCGTCGGCCAGCAGCGCTCCGCCGAAGCGCTCGACCCGGTCGAACATCCAGCGCGAGCCGTGCTCCTGATACGGCCGGAGGTCAGCGTGGAGGGTGGCGGGCTTTTCGAATGTTAACAGCTCATTTGATTCGCTGCCTGTCTGAGACTTGGAGAGTTTGTTCCGGATTTCACGGACAAGTTCTCCCGAAAGCGCGGAGGCCATGAAATGGCCGTTTTCCTGACGTAAATCGAGTTCGGAAAAGAGCGGATCGATCACTCCGGCGATGTCGTCCGAGATCACCAGATGTTTTCCACTTGCGGTCTTGCCGGAGCCTCTTCCGGAACGCAGGAGCTGCCGGACTTCGGCGGCTGGGATCGAGGCTCCATCACTCGTTTGGAAAGATAAATCGAAGCTGAGCCAGTCGGTGCCGGAGCCGAGGATGTCGATTTTTGGAGAAACGACGGTGACCTGTTTCTGGACGTGACCGAAGCGCTCGCCCTCCGTGACGGTCCACTGCTGGCGCAAAAGCGGCAGCGCCTGAGTGAGGAACGGTACGATGGCGGATTCTCCTTTTAGCACCCAACGACCGCTTGAATAGTCTTCAATCTGGAATCCCGCTTTTGACAACTTATTCACAGAGCGCTCCTCGCTGGCCAGATCGCGGATCTCGCAGCGGTCGCCGGCGAGGCGGGGCAGGCCGTCGACTTTTCCGAGTCCGAGCGGCACCGGCGGGGCGGATCCGTAACGGACAAGAAGCTGGGCTTCCAAGTGCTGGAGGGAACCTTCGAGGTTCAGCTCGATGCTGGCCGAGGCGGGAACGAAGTGCAGGGAATCGAGCCAGGAACCGTTTGGGAAGGTGATCCACTCTTGCCACGATTCGAGCTGGTTGAAGAAGCGCTGGGTGGGAATTTCCACGGTTTCGCCTTGGGAAAGCTGGCCGAGGGATTTCGCCAGATCTGCGGGTGTGGTCCCCTCCCCGATCCGGCTCACGGTCTCTTCGCCGATGTGCCAGAACGACCCACCGATCTCGACCCATGGACCGGAATCCGCGTCCGGAACAAGGCGGATCTGCCCGTTTTCCAAACCGGCGGCGGTGAGATGGAGTCGCTCGCCGGAGCGGATCTGGATGAGGAGGCGGTCCTTTCCGGCGGCGAGGCGTGGGTGGTCGGCGACGGATTCGAGGAACGCCGGGACGCGCGCGCCGTCGATGTTCACGCTGAGTATCGATTTTTGCGCGACCTTTTCCTTGGCCAACCAAGCACTCAGACGGTCATCCGCAGGAGAAATTTCCTCGCCGGGAGAGAGCGCGAGGGTGGCGGCGAGTTTGCCGCGTTTGAGGGCGTCTCGCCAGTTGAGCGGCAGGAGAATCTGCCACGCTGCGGCAGCAGGTGTTGCAGTGGCGGGCTTTTGAACGGTCGCTTGAATCACTTTTTGCGGCACTTTGGGAGCAATCGCGGCCAGTCCGGTGGCGACAGCATGAGCGCAAACCGCTCCGGAACGCTGGTTGTCCGCGCAGGGGCAGCGGGCCGCGATGTTCGTGGCGGATTTCGCGATCACGCTGACGCGCAGCATGCGGGCGCCGACTTTCACCGTGCCTTGCCAGCCCGTGCTTCCCGCCTCGGCCGTGGCGACGAGACCACTCTCGAACAAGGATTTCCCCTCCTTGAATGCCTGCCATGTCGCCGCCTTCCGCAACGTTTCTTCCGTCCATCCGCTCATTGCGGCGGAGTGTTTCCCGATCCCGGCCAAGGTCAAGGAATGGTGAATCAGCGGATCGAGGGAGTCAGCTCGCGCACCGAATCAAATGTATTTCCGAAAGAACCCATGACCACCGGTAGCGGTGTAACGCTGGTAATTCGCTCCAGGAAGGATTGGGCTGAACTTACCGGTTCCAAGGAATATCGGGGCTGAGCGCTCAGAAGCAGGTTGGTGAGCCGGTTTTGGTGATCGAGATCCTTGTGGTTTCCAAGAGGAAGCCGCTCCACACAAGAGGACGCCCCGGCCGAGTAGGACTCGCACCATTTCAACTTCACTCCGCGCTCAAAGACATCCAGATGGCTGACGAGCAGCCCGGTCAATTCTCCTGCCGCTTCGATCGCATACCTCAGCAACACCGCATCGGGGTGGCCACGGCGAAAGCCGCCTTGCCAGCCATCGCCCTGGTTGTGCGGTTCGGGCAACCCTGCATCCAATGATCCATCATGGGTGGGCAGCGGACCGGCACCATGGCGGGTCAGGTAGCTGCGCAGGACGCCATGGTGCTCGATGGGAGCAGCGATCCCGAAGCGCGCGGCCACGTCATCAACCGCCGCCGTGTTGATGGAACTCCACGTCGTATGAGGATGAAAGCCACGCCACTCGTCGAGCAGCACGCCTTGGGCACCTTCAAACAGGACGCAGCCCGCTTGCGTCAGTTGGTCGTGAAGCGCATCTGAGGACGCAGGAGGACATTGCCGGGCCAGAGCGCGACAGTGGTTCAGCCACTTCCCTGCCAGTGAATCATTCCGAAGAGTCTGAAACTCCTCGGAAAACGCCCCATCGCTACCCGCCGGGCACAGCGGGAAAAACTCCGCCAGAAGCGTCTCCCGAATCGCCTGCAACTTGTCCATCTGAGCCCTCACATTCACCGCATCAGCTTGTGCGAAATCACCATAGCGCAGCACCTGCCCGGGATGCGCGATGGAATGCCGAACCGTTTCCCCCACGCCCACGCCACAAGTCCCATGGGCCTCATTGCTCCGCAGAATCTCACGCAGCCTTCCAGCGGCCTGATGATAAGGAGTGGTGAGGCGGCATTGGGCATCAATCTTAATACGCGACAACGCATCGTGGATGAAATTGCGGCCGAGGACCTCCGATTCCACCAGCAGGGCCGTAGGGTGAAGGACCACGGGATCGAGCAACACCGTGCACACTCCCGGCACCAGCGTGCCTGATCCGAATTGCGAAAAGGTGTGATGCCGTGCTGCCGAACCGGCATTGGAGGACGTCACCACGTTATGGCCGGCCTGGGCACCGCCATTGAAGCGAACCACGGTGTGGGCATGCCAACGACGGGTCAATGCGTCAACAAAAAGGCCTTTGCCGCAGTCGCCAAAGCCCAGTCCCAGCACCGAAGCATATCGCGTCATTTTCACCATGCCCGGTCGTTACCCAAACAAGCGTTTCCACCAACTGCTACCCGTGGCGGCGAAAGAGTGGGACGAAGTCAGTGGTGGCAGATGAAGCAGCGCCGCATAGTTCTGGACGGCGCGGATGGTGGAGCCGACATGGTCGCGATCAAGTCCGCTGCCGGACAGGACCGAGGCCAGCGCATCGAGGTCCGGGATGCGTTTCTCGGTTAGTCCGACAATCGCAGCGGCCACGGAACAGGCGTCACGGGGTGATTCCATGCAGATGGTGTGATCGCCGAGGAGGTCCCTCCAGCGCGGCTCGCACCGTTGCCGGCGTCCCAGATCGGGGATCAGGAAGAATACGTGATAGAACTCGGCCGCAGCGGCGATCACCTCTTCGATTGGAATATCCTCGTCGAGTTTTTCTCCGACAAGTGCGTCAATCTGATGGCGCGATACCGCGGGATAAGGGAGTTCGTCTCCGGTGAGGAAGAGATAACCTTTCTTTTTCCGCTTCACCCAGTTGTCCATGTCGGTGTGCTGGGCGGCGATGTAGAAAGCCAGCTCGTAACTTTCTTGTCCGGTTCCTCCGCCACCGCCTTCGAGGTAACTCCAGGTCAGCCATTGGTCCATCAGCTCGGCCGTGCTTTCGAACTGTCCGACTTGTAACGCCGCATGGTCCGAGGTGGCATCTCCGATCGCCATGAACATCAACTGCGGATCGGGGACATTGCACGCGGTGAGCAGCTTCATGAAATTGGGCAGCTCCTGTTTCGCCAGCAATTGCGGGATGTCGCCCATCGATCCCGTGACATCGAGGGCGAAGGCGATTCCGAGGGATTCGGGATGATCCGCGCTGTCCCGGCATTCCCGCACCTTCAATCCCTTGGGATTCATCAGAGCGTGACATTGTGTCTGACGGAAGACTTCCGTCCCCGCTTGGTGCGCACGCCCGGCGGTCAGCGCGGTGTGTGCGGCAAAAGAGTAATTTCCGAAGCCCATGGGTATTGATAGTTAGAGTGATTCAAGAGGAACGTGAAAGAGATCAGATCGACAATGGTACAAATGAAGGAGGTCCGAAGGCAGCGCTGGCGGCCACACGTAACAAGGCGTCCAGCCCACCGGCTCCCTGCGAAAGGCAGAATTCAACATCCTGACTGGCCAGGGTTACCACCTGGGCAAGTTCAGCGGGCACATGGCCGTTGATCCCATCTGTTTCGCCGGCCCCGTTGAGCAACACCAGAATCACGCGCGCACTCCGCATCAGATCGGCAGCTTGCGCTTTCGCACCGGCGTCCTTTCGGGCGGACGCCCAACTGATCAGGCGGACCCCGTGGTCGCGCGGATGGACCAGTGCGTGCTCGGGCCGCACATCGCCATGCGACCAGCCATGCGAGTGAACAAAACCCAGGACTGCGAGCATGCGCCGCCAGATCCACACCGCGTGGCGCGGGTCGATGCCCTGCGTAAAACGCTGCCCCAAGGCCGCCAGACTGCCCCAGTAGCCGTTAGGATGCCGCAACACCAAAGCGTGCCGGCCGCCGTCGCCTTCCACCACGCCCTGGGCCACAACCTCCGGCAGAAACTGTGCGAAACCGGCACCAGCCGCGCCATCCAAGGACGCGTGCAGCTCGCGCAAGACCTGTGCTTCCCGCGCAAAACGAGCCGCTGCCGATGGGGCGGAAGAAAGCTTGATGGTTGCCAGAAACGGCAGCGCTCCCATTCTCCGCGCAAGATAGACTTGGGAGATCTCGCCATTCCCGAGGCTCTGCATCAGTTGGTAACCTTGCCCGGCACATTCAATGCTCTGACCAGTCGCAAAATCGCCCTGCCGCGACCGTTCCAACGCCTTGCGGAACGTATCCCGCATCACCACCGACTCCGTTCGGACGATGAGAGAGCCACAGGAGGCGCAGGTGACAGAACGCCAGATGGCCACCCGCGGAAGCGGTGCGGAACACTGCGGACAACTGAGTGCAACCCAAGCCATCAGCAAGGTCCTCCTCCGGGAAAATCAAATCCGACTGCGCAAGCCGGTCCCACTGACAGGTTTCCAAGGCAAGATTCTTTGGCGGGCCGGCTCATGATTCTTCCCACAAGAATGCCCATCCGATCTGCTAGGGCAAGCACTGATTTGGCGGAGAAACGCCACTTTGACTGTTCCCTGTTGCCGAAAAAGTCATCGGACACCTCGTGAGTCAAATCATCAGGGCCTCATGGAGGCCCGGTAGAAACGCCGGTCCCCGGTGGCGTTCGTATCAATGATTTCAATCTCACCCGTCTGAGTGACGATCTTCTCCTCGACAAGCTGCCAGTCTTCAAACGCGTCCGACCACTCGACTCGATAACTACCGGCAGCGTGGGGAATCAAAACGACCCGGCATGTCCCCGCAAGCCGCTCGGCACGCAGGTCCGGAAGCGGCTCACCCACTGCCGAAACGGTGATCGCGATCGTGGCGGCCACCGGGTCCGCGACGCCGTCGCTTACGGTGAATGTAAGGCTGTCGGGACCGAAATAACCCGGGTGCGGAGTGTAGGCCAGCGATGGAGCAGCTCCACTCAACACGCCATGAGCCGGAATGGCGGTGACCAGGAACGTCAAACTGTCGCCATCAACATCCGATCCAGCGAGAACAACGGCTGAGGGCGTGTTCTTTTCGAAGGCGAGCGGTTGAGCGTTGGCTATCGGCGGATCATTCACCGGGTTGACTGCGATGGTGACCGTCGCTTGCACCGGGCTCGCAACTCCGTCGCTCACGGTGAAGGTGAAGCTGTCATTGCCGTGGAAATCCGCATTCGGCATGTAAGTCAGATTCGGAGCGGACCCGCTGAGTGCGCCGTGGGCGGGATTTCCGCTGACCACGTAGGTCAGGCTGCCACCGTCCACGTCGCTGCCCGTGAGGGTGATGCCCAGCGGCGTGTCCTCGTTAGTGGCGATCGACTGGGCATTTGCCAGCGGCGGATCATTCACGGGAATGATGGTGATGGTGACCGTCGCCTGCGCGGGGCTTGCGATGCCGTCGCTCACGGTGAAGGTGAGGCTGTCATTGCCGTGGATATTCGCATTCGGCGTGTAGGTCAGATTTGGAGCGGTCCCACTGAGTGCGCCGTGGGCGGGATTTCCACTGACCACGTAGGTCAGGCTGCCGCCGTCCACGTCGCTGCCCGTGAGGGTGATGCCCAGCGGCGTGTCCTCGTTAGTAGCAAGCGATTGCGCATTTGCCAGCGGCGGATCATTCACGGCACTCACGGTGATTGAGATGGTCGCTTCGGCGGAATCCCCGGAACCATCGTTCACGACGAAACGAAAGCTGTCGCTGCCATAGAAATCATGAACCGGTGTGTAGAGCAGACTAGGCAACGTGCCGCTCAAAGTGCCGTGGACCGGCTGCGCGGTGATCACATAGGTCAAAGGCCCGCTTCCCCCGCTGCCCGAAAGACTAACTGCAACTGCGGTATCCTCGGCGGTTCCGAGCGATTGCGGATCGGCGGAGGGCGGTTGTGGCTGCACGAATTGCACAGGGCTTTGGGCGACGACATGCACGTTGTCCAACAGCAGGTCGATGGAGATGGTTTGCGTCGAAAGATCCCGGAATTTCACCGTGGTGGTGAGGCTGTCGGCCACGAAGGACTCGGAAAATGTCTGCCAGGGAATTTGTCCGGCGCTCGAACCGGTGAACGCATGGTTTGCCGCGCGAAGCAGGGTGTTGCCGGTGACTTCCAGCCTGAGAAGCTGCTGGTCGTCGTGAAAAGCGACGATTCTCGCGTCATAGGAAACCCGATAGGTGACCCCGGGGACGGTATTGAATGTCCGCGAGATGGATCCGTCCGGAGCGGTGTTGCCTCCGTTGAAAACGATTAACTGCGACCCCTCGCTGGCCTCGTAACCCGGATAGATCCCCAGCAAAAAGGTGTTTCCCTCCACCTGCCAGCCTTCAAGACCGGCCTCGAAACTGCCATTCAAAAAATCCGGCACAGCAACCGACAGTACCGCCGGCTGGCTGGTCGTCTGCCCCTCGCTGCCGGTGACGACCACGTCATAGGTCCCGGCGGCAAGGCCCGTCACACTGGGGATCTGATGGCTGGCACCGGTTGCCCCATTGATGGCGGTTTGATTGAAACGCCATTGATAACCGAGTGCACCGGTTCCGGCTGCGGAAACCGAAAACGAAGCGGCATCACCCGGAGTTTTTTCGATGCTGACTGGATGGCCGAGAATCACCGGCGGACCGCCCTCATACACGACAGTTAGATAAAGACTCGCTGCCAGCGTCACGGTGATCGGATTGGCATTCCCGACATCCACTCCGTTCGACAACCAGCGGCGAAAACCCTGACCTCCGGAAACCAGCGGCGCGGTTACCGTCACGACAGACCCGTCCGCGAAGTTGCGGACCATCGGGGTGGCTCCCCCGGAAGCACCGTCGAGATCGGTGGGCGAAACCACAAGATTCACACCGCCCGCTGGCTGGGACGCGAGGGTCAGAGTCCGGTCGGTCTGCGCCCTGACGCGCACGTTGTCGACCACCAGATCCATGGCCATCGTGAATGGCGAGGCATCCCGCAGGATCAGACTGGTCACCGTGGAATCAGCAACAAACGTGAAGCCCCGGCCGGTCCACACCACATTGCCATTGCTGGCTCCGGAACCGATGCCGGTCTGATCAAACGTCTGCAGGGGCTGGAGCACGGCGCCCATGATCTGCGCCGTCAACCGCTGCAGGTTGGAGGTGTTGTAAGCGATGACTCCGAGATTGAAATCCACCAGATAGGTGCGGCCCGCCACCGTGGGGAATGTCTGGCTGATGGAATTCCCCGCCGCCTTCCCGCCGCCATTGAAAACCAGCACCGTCTGACCGTCCGTCGCAGGATGTCCCGCGAATGCCGTCAACGCATCCGTTTCTCCCTGCGGAGTCCACCCTGCAAGCCCTTCGCCCAAGACACTGTGCCCGCCCGCTGTGAACTGGCCGGTCAGGCTGTTTTCAAAACTGCCGTTGCGGAACTCCGAATTGGAAACCGTCACCCTAACTGTGTCAGTTCCCGAAAGGCCGACGTCATCCGTCACGGTCAATTGGATGTCCCGGATCCCGGTGGACAGCGGAACCGTCGGATTGGCGCCGGTGGCGATCTGTTGGCCCCCTACCTGCCAGACGTAGGACACGATCGGCCTGGCTCCGGGCTGGCTGGAGGTGCCGTGCAAGGTGACGTTTTCCGTGAGGTTCTGATTGGTATCGAAAATGATCTGATCGCCCCCGCGTTGGCAACCGGTGGAGTAAGCGTGACCGGAGCCACCGCCAGTGCGATCCGGCTGCGGCGGGATTCATTGCCCTGGTTGTCCACCGCGGTGACCACGTAGCGCTGCTCCTGTCCTTGGGTGGCGGTGGTGTCCACAAAGGTGATCGCTCCCGAGCCCACCGTCGCAAGCGGCGGAGCGGAGAAATTCGGGGTGCCGGTGCCGGACGAGCGGTAGATCCGGAAGTTCGCCACATCCGCGGCGGACGCAGCCGACCAGTTGAGCAGGATGTTGTTCTGCGCGTTCAAGGTGGCGGAAAGCCCGCCCGGCGGCGGTGGCGCGGTGGTATCGCCCGCGCCGGTGCGGTCGATCCTCACCACCGCATCCTCCTGATAGACCACCGGTTGCATCACATATTCACCGCCCGCGTGGGTGAAGCTTTCCACTTTCAGCGTGAACATGTCAGACGGCCTGGTCCACACCGCGCGGTAGGATCCGGCCGGCAGGCTGACACGGAGGGTGGCAGTGTGGTTCGACGCGTCGATGGGCGAGTACACCGTTTGATAGGGAGCCGAAAAACTGCCATGATAGAAATACATCACATACTGCTGGCCCGGTTTCGACATGCCCTGCTTGCGGGATGAGGCGTGTGCCCCGCTGACCAGCCATGACAAATCGCGCCGGACACCGAGGAGATCCAGCGAGTTCACATAATCCGAAAGATTGCGGAGCCCCCCCCGGATGGCGGGACCGGGAGCAGCGGTCCCGGCGGGATTGGCGACGGAATAAACCGTGCTCCCCTGGGCGAGTCCGTTGTAAACCGCCCCACCGCCCAGCAGAAACATCCACGACTCCATGCGTGCCTCGATCGGTCCTGCCGTCGTGGTTTCATCCATGGACAGCACTCTGTTGCGGCTATAGAAATCCTTCAACAGGTTCTCACCGCCGACGATGGTCGTGGTCGGCACGGCGAAGGGATAGTGACAGTTGATCATGTCATAATCGTTTGTGAGACTGCTGATCTGCTGGGGAAAGTTATGAGTCACCAGATGCCGGTTCGGAAGGGTGGATTCCTCATTGCGGATGGCGGCGAGCATCGTGTTGTGGAACGTCACCTCGGCGGCATCCTCCACGCCAGGTTGATTCCAGAACGGCTCGTTCTGGATCTCGAAATAGACGTTGTTATAGGAATTGACCTCCCGGACGATCCGGCGCACCGCCGCCTGCTGGGCCGCATAGAGACTGGCATTGACCGGCCGCATGGCATCGTAGCGGCTGTTGAGGCCGTTGTTGGGGCCGATTCCCTGAACATTGTTCACCGGGTTGAAAGGGCTGCGGTCCCATTGGCCCGTGTAATAGATGGTGCTGAACAAGCTGAGCTCCACCACAATACCGCGGTCGGAGCACGCTTGGACATACGCACGCAAGCGGGTGAAATAAGCTTCATTCCATGCGGACAAATCCCATTTGCCACCACCGTCGAGGGCATTTCCCGCAGACGGCTTGCGCGGCCATGGCTGGAGGAAGTTGGCGGCCGACGGGTTGGAACTGTCGTTCAGATCCCCTGAATCCACGTGAAAGCCCACGAGGAGCACCCGGGTGAGGTTCATGCCCTCCTGGGACAGCGTGTTCAGATAGGGCGTGTAATTGAAGCCCTGATTGATGACCGAGCCATAGTACTCGCCCAAGGTTTTCAGGACCACGGGCTCGCCATTGAATTCAAAAATCCGAGGATTGTCAGGATGCACGCGGATCGGCTGGGCATGGCATGGAAGAAGCATCATCCCGATCACCCACAGCACGGCGATGCCATTCAGGAACGCACGCAAACGAACGGAACCGAATGACCAAGGAGGTGTCGCACATCGCGACGACCCGCTGAAAGACGAAAACATTGGGGGAAACTGGGGGATAGCCGGCGGAAGCCACCGATTGAAAATCTATAGTAACGCCATACGCACTACCATGGTCAAGCCAAAGCGCGGAAGCAGCATCCACACCAACAGGGAGGCCATCGCCCTCGCGGTCGGATGCGGCAAAATGCAATCCCGAAAATAAAGCCGGCGCAGCGCACATCTAGCGGGATCCATCATTTTCCTGAATTTCACTCGTGAAGCCCCGGGCGTTTGCAGCCAGACTTCGCGAAATCTAATCAGGAAACAGAACCACCATGAACCACACCGAAGAAATCCAAGCTCTTGAAAAGGAAGCCCTCGCCTTGGCAAACCGGCTGGAAAAGCTGCGCCGGGAAAACGATCCGGTTCCCGTGAAAAACCACCGTTTTGCGACACTCGCCGGACCAACTGATCTTCTGACTTTGTTCGGGGAAAAGGACATCCTCTTCATGATACACAACATGGGCGACAGTTGCCGGTGGTGCACCTCGTGGGCCGATGGACTGAACGCGGCGCTGCCCCATTTGGAAAACAGCTTTTCGGTCGTGCTCGTGAACAAGAACGATCCCGCCGCCCAGCGCAGGTTCGCACTCGAACGCGGGTGGAATTTCCGGATGGTTTCCCATGGCGGCGGCGAATATGCGATGGAGCAGACCGTGACGCCAGGCGAGCCGGACATGCCCGGCATCGCCTGCTATGAGCGCCGGGATGGACAGGTGTTCAGGAAAAACGCGAGCGAGTTCGGCCCCGGCGATTTTTTCAATCCCCTGTTCCATGTGGTGACGCTGGCGGGGATCGGTCTGGAGGAGTTCGTTCCGCAGTTTTCCTACTGGAGGCGGCCCGCGGTGATGGATGACGGCGGGCAGGATCTCTGACGGAAAACGCCGGCTCAGCGGATGACGATCTCGCCCTTGAACTCGCTCCAGATGTAAACCGCCTCTCCAGCACGCTCCGGTCGGGACTCCCACATGAACCAGCCAAGCGTCTCGTTCCAGAAGAGGTCGTAGAACACGAGGCGGCGGGATTGCGAGGCACCGTCGCGAACGGAATGGATCGCGGCGACGCGGCGGACGTGTTTCACCTCGAATCCCTCGCCACACTTCGCGCTGCCATCGACGATGAATGCGATTTCGATGGAGTTTGCCGGAACATTGGCCTTCAGGGATACCAACCGGACCGCGTCCTTGGGAGCAAGATCGACGGTGGGTTCCGCCGCAAATCCGGTGACCATGAACAACGCCAGCACCCCGATGATGGTAGAAAGGAATTTTCTCATCCCGGTGAAACGTCGGCATGCGGCTGTCGATTCAATCCAATTCTACCGATTTTCCCTCCGAACCGCATCATTCAGCGGTGCCGGTGCCCATCAACTCTTCCTCCTCGAATACCGCAAGATCAGCGGATGGAGCAGATTTGCCAACAGGATCGCGGCGGTTCCGACGAAGAATCCCGGATGCAGTTGCTTGTATTCGCCGAACAAAACCGCCGCGGCGGCAATGCCGTAAACCGGCTCAAGATTGACCGCGAGATTCGCCGTGTAGGCGCTGAGCTGCCGCAGAAGATGAATGTGGAATCCATGGGCGAAGACCGTGCATACCCAACCGAGCAACAGCAGCCAGAGCCAGTCGAATCCTTGGAGCTGGATCAGTTTTCCGAACCCCGCGGTGCCCTCGAAAAGCGCCAGTCCCACCAGGCAGATCAGACACGCCCCGGCCATTTCCCAAGCGACCATCAGCATCGGATCATGCCGTGCCTGAGTCACCTGGCGGCGGTTGAGCACGGGAAAAATGGCCGCGAGTAGTGCGCTGAGAAGTGCCACACCCAGTCCGGCGAGATGGCCGCGCTCGAATCCGGCGATCACCACGATGCCCAGGAAAACCAGCAGCCCCAACGCCACCTCCAGCGGCTTGACCGGGCGCTTTTCTAACAGCGGCTCGGTGAATGCGGTGAAAAGCGAAATCGTCGCCATCCCGGCGAGACAGATCGAGATATTGGCCAGTTTGATCGCTCCGAAAAAACACAGCCAGTGAAGCCCGACGATCGCACCGATACCCAACAGCGACGCAGCCTGCCTAACCGGCAGGCGGAGTTTTTCCCGAGAAACCGCCATCACGCAGAACGCCGCTCCCAGCGCTGCTAGAAACGTCCGCCAGACGACGAGATGGACCGCCGGCAGCGAGATCAGATGCCCGAGGATCGCCGTGGTGGCGAGCAGGACCACCAGCAGGTGCAACTGGACGTGAACCCGCCGAGGCGCTTCGGAGTTCACAGCTCCCCTTCGATCAGATCGTCCAGCGTCTGCCGCTTGCGGATGACCGTGGCGGTTCCGCCTTCGACGAGGACTTCCTCAGGCAGCGGGCGCGAGTTGTAGTTCGAGGCCATGGCGAAGCCGTACGCACCGGCGGACATCAGCGCGATGTATTCGCCGGGTTGGAAATCCGGCAGCGGGCGGTCCTGACAGAAGAAGTCGCCGCTTTCGCAGATCGGGCCGACGACATCGACTTTGAAACGCTCGCCGGTCGGTGGCTCGGACAACGGGACGATTTCGTGGTGGCCTTCGTAAAGCGCGGGGCGGATGAGGTCGTTCATGCCGGCGTCGACGATCTTGAAGGTCTTTGCGGAACCCTTTTTCTCGTAGAGGCACTTGGTGATGAGCACGCCGGCGTTGCCCACGATGAGGCGGCCGGGCTCCAGCAGGATTTTCAAACCGAGATCCTTGAGCCGCGGGACGAGTTCCTCGCCGTAGCGGGCGATGGTCAACGGGCGTTCTTCAGCCGGCTGGTTTTCCCACCAATCGACGGAACCGGATTCGAGGGATTCCTGGTAAATGATGCCGATGCCGCCACCGATGGACCAGAACTCGATGCCGTATTTTTCCTTCAGCGAAAGGACGAGCGGCGTGACTTTTTCCACCGCTTCGATGAACGGCGCGATGGAGGTGAGCTGCGAGCCGATGTGCATTTGCAGGCCGCGCAGCTTGATGTTTTTCAGCTCCTTCGAAGCACGCTCGTAGAGATCGGCGATGGCGGTGAAATCGACGCCGAACTTGTTCTCGGACTTGCCAGTGGAGATGTATTTGTGGGTCTTCGCGTCCACGTTCGGGTTCACGCGCACGGCGGCTGGGGCGACCATGCCGAGTTCGCCAGCGACCTTGTCGAGGTAACGGAGTTCCTCCTCGCTCTCGACGTTGAAAGAGTAAATCCCCTTTTCGAGCGCGTAAACGATTTCATCGCGGGTCTTGCCGACGCCGGCGAAGGTGCAGTGCGCCGGATCGCCACCCGCCTTGATCACGCGGAAAAGTTCGCCGCCGGAAACGATGTCGAAACCCGCGCCATGGGTGGCGAGCAGACGGAGTACGGAAAGATTGGAATTCGCCTTCACCGCGTAGGCCACCTCGTGCTCGACACCGGCGAGAGCGGCATCGAGGCGGGTGAAGTGATCGAGGATCGTGCCTGCGGAATAGACGTAGAGCGGGGTGCCGTGCTCCTCGGCCAGCGCCTGGAGACCGACGTTTTCGCAGAAAAGTGAACCGTTTTTGTAGGAAAATCCGTGCATCGCGGGAGGGAATTAGCGGCGAATCCGGAGCGGGTAAAGTGCAGAAGATTGAAATGGGCCGGGAAGGTCATGGCGACAAGCGTTCTTGATCGATCCGCAGATCCGGGCATAGTGTGCGCAGGCGAGGAAAATCCATGAGGTCACCCGGTCATCCATTTGCAATCGTCTGCGCTTTCGCCTTCAGCATCTGCGCGGTCCGGTCGGCGGGCGTGGCGGCCCTGAAAGAACAGACCTATCATCGCGATTCCTCGGCAAGAGCGGTGGCCTATTCGCGCATCATCGATTCGCACGGCCCCTACCTGAGGCTGGTGAGCGGCGGCACCAATATCGACATCCTGCGCTCGAAACTGGTAGGACGCGTCGAGCTTCCCGACGGAATCCGGGATTTCATCATGGAGGAAAAAGACGTCGTTTACCTGCGCCAGTCGCTGGCGGACGTGAGAAAATTCACCGCCCGTTATCCCCGCAGCGCACCGCTGCTGGAAAAGCAGGCAAACGCCATTGCCGCCCATATCAGCCGCTTCGATGCCGGTCAGCTCCGCTTCGAGGGCGCGTGGATTTCTCTGGAGACGCTGGCAGGGATCAGGGAAACCCGAAGGCGTGAAGACGAGGTACGCGAACTCGCGGACGTCGAAAAAGTAGTCTATGAAGCGGCCCAGCGGGAAAACGGCCTGCTGCTGCACGACGGAAAGTGGCTGACAAAGCATGAGATTGAACAACTCGCGCCCGAATCCCCCACCGAACTCAGCGAGGCCATCGAGCCGTTATGCAATGCCGATTTCGATGGCGCGAAATTCTCCGTGAAAAATCTATCATCGCTCGCCTCCGGCCAGACAGGCGCACCGAAAGTCAGGACCGAGAGACTGGGGACCGTCATTAGAAACCTGTTTCTCGCCGAATCACACCTCGCCGACAAGATCATCGCCAGCACCGCCGAAGCCCGGGCCGCCGCCATGCAGGAAAAGAACGCCGCGGATTGGCGCAAGCCGAACGGATTCGGCAACACCACAGAAGATGCCGCCATCGAATCCCGCAGAAAAGCCGCTGAAATCCGCCAACGTTCGGCGGACGAACTCGCTTCGCGCAAACAGGAGCTGCTGGACCAACTCCGCGATGCCGACATCGTGACCGCCGATTTCCACAAACTCCGTGAAGACCGCGTGGCATTGATCCTTGGCGGTGCGGTGCGAGCCGTGAGCGCGCGTCATTTCACGAATGCCGAGTTCCGCCCCGGCTTTCCGGATGAATCGCTCGCGTCGATCCGCGAGCGGATCAGGGGAAGCTTCGTCAGGTGATTTTCCGGAGTTGCTGACCGCCCGGCTACTGTCAGGCTGGATCGATGGAAGCGTCGAAAACCATTTCCCTAACTCACTGCCGCCCGGACGGTGCGGTCGAGGTACGTGACCAGGTGGCGGTGGAGGAGCCTTTGGAAATCCGGCTGGATGGCCATCCGGTGGCGGTGGTGATGCGGACGCCGGGCGATGACCTCGAACTGGTGGCCGGATTTCTGGTAACGGAAGGCATCATCTCCATGGTGGAAGATTTACGGAAATCGGAAGTGCGCCCGGACGAAAACCGCGTGCTGGCATTTCTGAAAGACGGCGTGGAAGTCGATCTCGGGCGGCTGACGCGGCACTTGTTCAGCAGCTCGTCGTGCGGAATTTGCGGGAAAGCGACACTGGAGGCGATTTTCTCAGACTTCCCTCCGATCGCGCGGAAACCCGAAGTGGCGGATGCGGTTTTTCTCGCTGCTCCAGGCAAACTGCGCGCGGCACAGATTGCGTTCGAGTCCACCGGCGGGTTGCATGCGGCGGGAATTTTTTCGGCCTCCGGCGAGCTGCTGGTACTGCGCGAGGACATCGGCCGGCACAACGCGGTGGACAAGGTGATCGGCCATGCGCTGCTGAACGGGATCGGGCTGGAGTCGGTTTTTCTGATGGTGTCCGGGCGGGTGTCGTTTGAGATTTTGCAGAAGGCTCTGGCGGCGAGAATTCCGGTGATCGCGGCGATTTCCGCGCCGAGTTCGCTGGCGGTGGATTTTGCGAAAAACTCCGGCCAGACGCTGATCGGTTTTCTACGGCCACCGACTTTCAACCGGTATGCAGGGTAAAAGGCGTCCGCACATTCCCCTGCGCGGACCACTTTGGAATCCGCTGGCAGCTTGGCATGGTGAAGGCTAGAAGTGGTTCATGAAGCGGGTTTTGTGCATCGTGTTGGATTCGGTCGGCTGCGGGAACGCGCCGGATGCGGCGGACTATGGCGATGGGGGTGCGAACACGCTCGGGCATTTGTTTGAGCGGGTGCCGGGGTTTTCCCTGCCGAACTTGGCGCGGCTGGGCTTGTATGAAGTGCTTGGTCTGCCCGCTGAAACATCGGTTCATCCGGCAGCATCGTGGGCACGGCTGACGGAAAAATCCGCAGGCAAGGACACGACGACGGGACATTGGGAACTCATGGGATGCGCGCTGGACGAGGCATTCGCGACGTTTGAGGAATTTCCGGCGGAGCTGGTCGCGGAACTGGAAGCGCGCGGCGGCGTGGAGTTTATCGGAAATTTCGCGGCGTCCGGGACGGAGATCCTGGTGCAGCTCGGCGAGGAGCACTTGCGGACCGGGAAGCCGATTTTATACACCAGCGCCGACAGCGTGTTCCAGATCGCGGCGCATGAGGAGGTGTTCGGGCTGGAACGTCTGTGGGAGCTTTGCAAAACGGCGAGAACGCTTCTCGACGAGCGCGGGATCCGGATCGGGCGCGTGATCGCCCGGCCGTTTCTCGGCAGCTCGGCGGCGGATTTCAAACGCACGGGAAACCGCCACGACTACTCGCTCATGCCGGGTGAAACGATTCTGAACCGCCTCCAGGCGGCGGGCGTGCAGACCATCGGAGTGGGAAAAATCGCGGACATCTTCGCGAATTCCGGGATCTCGGAATCGCACCCCACCAAGTCGAACGCGCAGGGCATGGCGGTGATCGACCAGCTCTGGGCGGAAAAACGCCGGACGCCGCATTTTATTTTCGCGAACCTGGTGGACTTCGATTCGCTCTACGGCCACCGGCGCGATCCGGAGGGCTACGCTCAATGTTTGCGTGAGTTCGACGCGTGGCTCGGCGATTTCATCGGAAAAGTTTCTCCAGACGACCTCGTCCTCCTGACCGCCGATCACGGCAACGATCCCTATCAACCCGGCACCGACCACACGCGCGAGCAAGTCCCGGTCCTGTCGCTCGGAGCCACGGTGGAGGACAGCGAATTTGCGGCGGTGGCGCGCTGGATCGAAAGGTGTCTTCTTCCCATTTCGTAGGCTTGCGCTCGCGCAGGCATCGATCAATCTCATCTGCATTCACATGCCACTCCTCGACGTCCGGAACCTCACCACCCGTTTCCACACCCGCAACGGCGTCGTCCACGCGGTGGAGGATGTCTCGTTCACCGTCGATCCCGGACAGACGCTCGGCATCGTCGGCGAGTCGGGTTCGGGAAAATCGGTCACCTGTTATTCACTGCTAGGCCTGATCCCCCAGCCTCCCGGCCGGATCGAGCGGGGCGAGGCGCTTTTCGACGGCATCGACCTGTTGAAATCCTCCGAGAAGCAGCTCCGCAAGATCCGTGGCAAGCGCATTTCCATGATCTTCCAGGACCCGATGACCTCGCTCAACCCATTCATGAAGGTGAGCGCCCAGCTAACGGAGCCACTCGCCATTCATGAGAAAATCCACGGCAGGCAGGCGCTCCACCGCGCCATCGACGCTCTGGCCGAGGTCGGCATCACCAACCCGGAAAAACGCATCCATTCCTTTCCCCACGAATTCTCCGGCGGCATGCGCCAGCGCGTGATGATCGCCATGGCCCTCATCACCCGCCCCGAGCTGCTCATTTGCGACGAGCCGACCACCGCCCTCGACGTCACCGTGCAAAAGCAGGTGCTCGACCTCATCCGGGACCGCCAGAAACAACTCGGCACCGCCGTCATCTTCATCACCCACGATCTATCCGTCGTTTCCGAAATGTGCGACCACGTGAACGTCATGTATGCCGGACGCATCATCGAAAGCGCGCCGAAGGCCGACCTCTTCCGCCACCCGCTGCACGCCTACACGAGGTCGCTCCTGAAATCCATTCCCGCCGCCCACGCGAAAGGCGAACCACTCTATACCATCCCCGGCCTGCCGCCGGATCTATCACGTCCACCGGCCGGCTGCTCGTTCCATGCCCGCAACCAGATCGGCAAACCCGAACTCTGCCTCAGCGACCGGCCGCCTTCACTGGATGAAATCGAGCCGAAGCATTTCGCACAGAACTGCCCGGGGTGTCTGGCGACGGCGTGATTCAGACATTCCTGTCTGACCTTCAACTGTTAGCCGTCTACAGGAATGACTGCGCCACTTCATTCAATGCCCGTCGCCCCGCGCCAGCAACTCCGCCTCTTCCTCATGCGAGTGGATCTGTAGCGTCACCTGCACCCCTTCCCGCTCCGCCGCCGCCTTCAGCACGCTGCGGATGGCCGATGCGGTGAAGCCGTTTCTGCCGATCAGCATGGCCACGTCCGCTTGGGCGAGCACGAGTTTGAAACGCAGCCGCTTCGGCCCCAGTTCGGCCACTTTGAGCTGCGCCTGACTCGGGTCGTCGATCAATTTGACGGCCACATATTGGAGAAAGTTCCTCAATTTTTCGGTGACGGCCTGCATAATAACGGGAGGATGCTCCCAACTCGCCCGCTTCGCAAGCCAAGGTTCTACCTGAAAATCCATGGACCGCGTGCAATCCACGGGACGCCCTCCCGAATCCGGCGTTTTTGCGCTCTTGCCAGTTTCCGAATCGCCCGCCATTTTCCCGCGCATGTCACGCAGCCACCGCATCACGATCCTCGCCGGAGACGGCATCGGCCCCGAAGTCATGGCCGAATCCCTCCGCCTTCTCGACGCCGTTGAGGCGAAATTCGGATTCACCGTCGCCCGTAGCGAGCACCTCGTCGGCGGTGCCGCCATCGATGCCACCGGCCACCCGCTTCCTCCGGAAACAGTCGCCGCCAGCGAGGCTGCGGACGCCATCCTCTTCGGCTCCGTCGGCGGACCGAAATGGGAATCCCTGCCACCCGACATCCAACCCGAACGCGGCGCGCTGCTTCCGCTGCGCAAGCACTTCGGCCTCTTCGCCAACCTCCGTCCCGGCGTCTGCCTCCCTGCCCTCACCCACGCCTCCCCGGTCAAACAGGAACTCATCGCCGACGGCTTCGACGTCCTCTGCGTCCGCGAACTCACCGGCGGCGTCTATTTCGGCACCCCGAAAGGCCGCGAGGAACGCAATGGCGAACCCGTCGCCTTCGACACCATGGTTTATATGAAGAGCGAAATCGAGCGCATCGCCCGCGTTGCCTTCACTGCCGCCATGGGCCGGAAAAAACAACTGCTCTCCGTGGACAAGGCGAACGTGCTCGCCTCCTCCGTCCTCTGGCGCGAGACCGTCGTGGAAATCGCGAAAGAGTTCCCGGAAGTCCAGCTCTCCCACATGTATGTCGACAACGCCGCGATGCAGCTCATCAAGCGCCCCGGCTCCTTCGACGTCCTCGTCACGGAAAACCTCTTCGGCGACATTCTATCCGATGAAATGGCGATGATCTCCGGCTCCCTCGGCATGCTTCCTTCCGCTTCGTTAGGAAAACAACGCGAGGACGGCCTCTACTTCGGTCTCTACGAACCGTCCGGCGGTTCAGCTCCCGACATCGCCGGCCAGGGCATCGCCAACCCGATCGCCCAGATCCTCTCGCTCGCCATGCTGCTGCGTTTCTCCCTCGGGGAAATTGAAGCTGCCGACGCGATCGAGGCCGCCGTCGCCAAGACCATCGCCGACGGCTTCCGCACCGGCGACATCGCCACCAGCCAACCGGGCGAGACCAAAGTCGGCACCAAGGGCATGGGCGACGCCGTCCTCGCCCGCCTCTGATAGCCGGCACATTTCAACAGATCAAACAACAAGCGGGGGCAGAAATGTCCCCGCTTTTTCGTTCCCCCACTGCACCCTGCACTCAGCCTATTCCCTTCGATGTTCGGTTTACGAAGAGAGCTAACCGCAAAGGGACGCCAAGGAAGGTGGGGTGCGGAGACTCGCGGAGCAAACCCAACGCAGTGCCTTTTTCCAACCCTCATCCTTCTTCTTGAAATTTTTCCTGAGCCTCCCTTTGCGACCTCCGCGCCTTTGCGGTTCAATTTCCTCGCTGCTCACCGATCACTCAAACTGCCTCGCAGGCCGGGACCTTTGATGGACCGATCCGGCTGGCGACGATCAACGAAGACAACAGCCACGAAATGCCACTGAGCATGATCACCCCATTTGATCCCGACGCGTCGAAGGCAAGCCCACCCACCATCGCGCCGATGGCCGCCGCGAACTGGACCGACGCGACATAAATGCCGCCGCCGGTCTCCGCATACTCAGGAACCTTGCGCACAACCCACGCCGACCACGCTACGGGCACAGGCCCGAACGTCACGCCCCAAAGGAAAACAAGCATCGGGGTTGCCAAGGCCGAGTGGCCGAACCGGAACAACCCGGCAGTCACCAGAAAGAGAACAAATGGCAACAGATAGAGCGTCCGCCGCATGTTCTTTTCAATCATGAGACCTGCGAAGGAAGTCCCTATGAAATTTGCAACTCCAAATGTCAGGAGGATCACCGAGACGGCATTCACTCCCACACCTGTGGTCGTTTCAAGGAACGGCCGCAGATAGGTGAACAGTGCGAAGTGGCCGCAGAAGACGGTGGCGACTGCCAGCATGCCGAAGGAAAAGTGCCGCACTTTCAGGACATCGAAAATCGTGCGCATGCTGGTCTCGCCGACGGGCTTCAGCGAAGGCAGCGTGAATGCCTGCCACAGGAACGCCACGATACTCAGTGTCGCGGAAAGCAGGAAAACATTCCTCCATCCGATGATACCACCCAGGAAGCTTCCCAGTGGTGCCGCCACGACGGACGCAAGGGAACAGCCACCAAAGATAATCGCAATCGCCCGTGGTCCGTCCGCCTGGGGCACGAGCCTCATGGCGATCGCGGCAGCCATTGACCAGAAACCACCCAACGCGATACCCAGGATGAACCTTCCACTTAACAGCATTCCGAAATTGGGTGAAAACGCGGCCACCAGATTGGAACAGATCAGCAGGAACGACAGGATCAACATCACTGTCCGCCGGTTCATCCTCCGTGAAAAATAGGGAAGCGTCAGACTGGTGATGACTGCGGCGACCGAGGTGGCCGTTACGGACTGCCCTGTCATCCCTTCTGAGATCCCCAAATCCCGGGCCATCGGCGTCAGCACGCCGGTTGGCAAGAATTCCGCCATGATGAGCCCGGCTACTCCCAATGCGATCGAGAAGACCGCGTTCCATGCGGGTGGTTTGGTATCAGTTGTGTTGCTTTCGATTGCCATCATTTTGGATATTGAGTTGGAGTTTTCCCGGTTGCGCGGGGATCACTTCAGATTCCTGGTGAAGAAATCCGTGAGCTTGTCGAACGGGATCAATTCGACCCGATCATATAGATCGACGTGGCCCGCTCCTGGAACGACGACCAGCTCCTTGGGTTCACCCGCCAGCTTGTAAGCCTCCTCACTGAATTCTTTGGAATGGGCGGAGTCCCCCGTGATGAAAAGCATCGGACGAGGTGAAATCGTCTCGATGTCCATGAAAGGATAGAAATTCATGAACTTGACGTTGCTGCTCAGCGTCGGGTGCGTGGTGAGATTCGGAGAACTGTTCCCGGGAGTGAATTCACCCCGCGGAGTGCGGTAGAAGTCATAGAATTCACGCTGAATCGGGTGGGTTTTCTCATCCAGTGAATGGACGGTTCCTCCGGTGTATTTGACTTCACCGCCGGCAAACTCGACATAGCGCTGCTCGACCGCCTCTTCGATAATCTTCTTCCTCTGGTCGAGAGTTTGGGAGTGATTGAGCGCATTTCGGTTGGCGGCACCCATGTCATACATGCTGACGGTCGCGATGGCCTTCATCCGCGGATCAATCTTGGCCGCACTGATGACAAAGCTGCCGCTCCCGCAAATTCCAAGGACACCGATCCGGCCCCGGTCGATGAAGGGTCTGGTTCCAAGGAAATCGACCGCCGCACTGAAAGCCTCGGAATACACATCCGGCAGCACGGCGTTGCGTGGCTGCCCTTCACTCTCTCCCCAGAATGGCAGATCCAAAGCCAAGGTAACAAATCCCTGATCGGCCAATTTCTGGGCATACAGGTTCGAACTCTGTTCCTTCACCGCACCCATGGGGTGGCCGACAATGACCGCGGGGCTTTTCTTGTTCTGATCTTGATTCTTGGGGATGAAGAGATTCCCGACCACATTCATGTGGTATTGGTTCTTAAAGGTGACCTTTTCCGTGGTGGCCTTGTCGCTATGATAGAAATTATCCGCACCGTGGGACATATCCGCGCCCATCGCCGCGAATGGTCCTGTGAGAAGCGTTATTGGTATGAGTATGTTTTTCATAAGTGTTCGTTTGATTGGTTGAGATTTGTAATATCGAAAATGTTTTGAGCGGTCAGGGCGTTGCGAGCCCGATGGTCGCTTTTCCCCCCGCTGCTGATTTCAGCGCGTCCAGATCGCCGTCGATCTTTCCGAGGATGATCAGTCCGCTCGCATAGGGTGAATCCCGGTAATAAATCGCCAGGTTTCCCCAAGGGGCATAGTAGGCGATGTCGCCGACGGAAGGATCCGCGCCAAGGGATGCGCCTTCCTTGGTGAGTTTCCTTGGCAGACCGCTGATTTTCTCCGTGCTGGCGTAGTCTTTCAAATCGATGGTGAGCGGAAGCAGGGAAATGAAATCCCTGGCGGTTGCTGTATCATGGAGCGTGCCGGAAACCACCCTGCCTCCGATCTTGATTCTGATGTTCAGACTCTGCTTTTCCTCGCCAGACGGAGAACCTCTCAACGTGTCGCCATTGCACGACGCCAGCGGGAGGGTGATAGCCAGCGCGATGGATTTAAGCCGACGCCCGCCTGAATCCCGAGTCACCGGGCGCGCTGCATCCGGTAGCCAAACTTGTTCTTGAGTCATGTGCCCAAGCTATCCCGGAACCGAACTCTTGCTTTAGTGGTTCTGATCGCCCTGTCGCGATTCTGACACTATCATCTGCGAACGCCTCAGAATTCCGTGGAACGATAATCCTGCGGAGTCTGTCCCGTTTCTTTCCTGAAGACTTGGGAAAAGTGGCTCGCACTCGTGTAGCCCACTTCGAGGCCGATATCGATGATGCTGCGTTTGGTCTCCCGCAACAGTTGTTGCGCTTTCGTCATCCGGAGACCGATGAAATATTTGGAAGGCGAGACGCCCGCTGTGCTTTTGAAGAGCCGCGAAAAGTGTCCCTCGCTCATCTGCACCGCCTCGGCCAGCGCGCCGACATGAATTCCCTCCTCCAATGCCCCCTTCATCATTTCCTCCACTTTGCGAAACCGGAATGCAGGCAGGACATTGGGCGGATGACGCCGTGTGACTGACTCGTCCCGGTAGTTCCTCACGAGGTGCACGGCGAGAGTCTGGGCCAATCCCTGCACGAAGATTTCGCTGGGAGAAGACCGTTCCGTTAGTTCGGTTCTCAATTGCTCCAGAAGCACGTTGAGCACGGGATCCTGGATCCCGTGGACCTCTTTCAAAGCCGGAAGTCCGGCATCAGACCCGAGTATTTCCCGTGTCACCCGAGTCAACAAAGGGAGACCGATGAAAACATGCATCACAATCGAAGGCTCCCGCGTAATCGCTTTCCACCTCAACTCGTAGGGAGTCGGTGAGGCGGTCAAAAAGATGTCGCCGGGCTTCGATCGATGGGAACTCCATTTCCCGCCGAGATCGCGCTCTTCGCACATCACGTTCCCCGAAATCTGCCAGACGATCTGGGGTTCGGCGACTGCTGGCACGAGCATGCATTTCTCCTCCAGTCGCCGGGAGTAAATCTCGACGAGGATGTCTTTCCAAACCGGACCATCACCGAGATGGATCAGGTCCCCAGGCAGATACTCACGCTGGGCATTCGCTGAAGTCAGCGATGGAAGCGGTTCATGTGGCATGAGACAGGGTAACGGCGGGAGCATGCGGCACTCCGCCTCTCAGAAACGGTGATTCAGCATCAAACCGAAGGTGGAGTCGGCTTTGCCACCTTTTTCAAACTTCGGGCTGAAATGCCAGTTGTTCGCCGCAGTGGCGCGGGGTTGGACGACTTTTGGGGCCGCGGATTTGCCACCCTGAACAGCCTTTGTGTTGTCGGTGGCGGTCGCTCCGGAAGTGCTGACGTAGATTTTCTCTTTGGTGGGATGAAGGGCCACCGGAAGCGCTTTGAGCGGTGCGATCACGGGCTTTTTCAGGGAAAAGGACCGGGCTTGGCCGTGGGCTGCCGGGATGGTGAGGAGTGCGACGCAAAGGATGGATTTCACGATAATCTTTGAGGTTTTTTTACAAAAGCGCAGATGCACCCTACACCCTGTTTGATGAGACGTCGATGAGAAGTTCCCGCAATTGCTGCTCGGGAGAGTCTGGAATGCCACGATTCCCTTCCCCATCACAGCCATCCATCCAAAGAAAAAAACGACTAGATCATCGAATGTGACCAGAAGACCACGGTGTCATCCACATTCGCGATGATGCGGACATGGCTGTCCTGGGAGATCACGAAGCCGATGGCCTCCGGCTCCACCGAGCAAAGTCGATAGACGGAGCGATGGCGGGTCCCGTCGTTCTGGACGTTCCAAGGGGTGATCTCTTTTGCTTCCAGGTCGTGAGCCTGGCCGACCTGGAGGACGTTGTGATCCACACGGATTTCACCACCGAAGCCAATGAGCATCACCCGCTTGTCGAGGACGAGCGCGCCGTCCACCTGCATGAGATCGGAGAACAAACGCGCGAGTTCGAAGAACGCCTCCTCCAACCGGTCCAGTTCGCGGTCCGTGCTGTTGCGGAAGATTTCCCAGGCGTCTTCCAGAGTAGCGCCAGGACCACATAACTGCCCGACCCTGCGGATGATGGATTGGAGGAGCCGCCTGAAGCGCAGGCCCGAGTTATCCGGTTCAGCGGAATATTTGCAATCGATCCAGCGGACGGCCACCTCCATGCCATCCGGATCGTCCGGGAGGAAAATGAGGCTGCCACCGTGGCCGCTCGTCCTAACCAGATTGACGATGCGTTTGATGAACTGCTGGGAAACGAGGCGTGACAGGTCCGCGTAGGTCTCCGAATCCAGGCTGCACGGTAGGCACTCCGCCACGATGTCCTCCACCATACGCCGCCTATGGCTGGCGAAACGCTCGCTGAGCAGTTGTGACTGGAACACATCCATCCGCGGACCGTGGAACTCCCGTCCACGCCATTCCGCAATGAGGCCGTAGCCCTGATAGAAAAGCAGCCAGCCCGGATCGCGCACATGGATGACGGGATGCCGGATATCCTCGCCCGCGAGTTTCCGCCCGCCAGCGACGATGTTCAGCCAGCGCGGGCCGGTATTGAGAATCCCCCAGATCCTCAGGCCACGATCGCGGTCCGGCCAGATGGCCACCACCGAGTGGAAGAAACCGGCGGCCGGACTGAGCCTTTTGACCTCATTGGCTGTGAGCGCGTGCGTCATCGTGAAACGAACGGCATGGACACCATCCGGTGGCCCTTCCCCGCCGACAAAGTCTCTTGGTGGAGCAATGATGATTCGAGCACGGACCGCCCTGCCCTCTTCCTTCAACAGGCTGGAGGAATACAGGATGTCACAGACCTCCCTCAGTTGGGCGATGGAAGGCCGGTCCGGCTGGCCACCTAGCAGATCATACAGCTTTTCCACCAGTTCCGCCAGGGTAAGTCCATTAGGTGTGACAAGAAGTTTGGTATTCATATTCCATCAATCGCTGTGCACATCCATTGGAACACACTGTTTCCTTCTCTCCACCAAAATCTTCCGCCGATAGCCAATTCCCTGGGATTCACCACAGCCCTTCCCTGCCTGCCCGAAAATTTTTCTTGCACGTCCGAATTGTTACTTTATAAGTCACATCAATGGCTGCCAACAACCAGTTCTCGATCGCGGTGCACCTCATGGCCGGACTCGGCTATTGCACCGAGACCGACCGGACCTCCACCCAGCTCGCCGCCAGCGTGAACACCAGCCCGAGTTTCATCCGCCGCACTCTCGCAAAACTTTCCAAGGCCGGACTCATCGCCACCTCCAAGGGCAAGAACGGCTTCTGCCGCCTCGGGAAAAAACCAGCCGAAATCTCCCTACTCGACATTTACCTCGCCGTGGAAGCCCCCAAAGCGTTTTCCATCCACCACTACGAAGTCCTGGGCCCCTGCGCCGTGAGCTGCAACATCAAGTCCGCCTTGGAAAACGCGCTGAACAAAACCCAGCAGGGCATGGAAGACAGCCTCGCGAAAATCTCCCTCGCCCACCTCCTCGCCGACATCAAACAGCACTGAGTTTTTTTACACCTTTTTGTTACTCAACAAGTAACATTCATAACACCAACCAACATCATGAGCACCGTCACACGCAAGCAACTCATCGATCAGCTCAACTGGCGCTACGCCACCAAGCAGTTCGATCCCGCCCGCACGATCAGCGTCGAAGACTGGACTACTTTGGAAGAAGCCCTCCGCCTCTCCCCTTCCAGCGTAGGGCTTCAACCGTGGAAATTCCTCGTCATCAACGACCCGGAATTGCGCGCCAGGTTGCAACCCGCTTCCTACGGCCAGGCTCAGATCGTCGACGCCTCCCATCTCGTCGTCTTCACCACCAGGGTCGATTTATCTGAAACCGATGTCGACGCCCACGTCGCTAAAGTCGCCGAAGTCCGGGGCGTTGCCGTCGAAGATCTCGCTCCGCTCAAAGCCATGTCGATGGGCATTGTCACCGGCAGAAGTAAAACAGAGCGCCGCGAATGGGCCTTCAACCAGACCTACATCGCTCTCGGAAACCTGCTGACCAGCGCGGCACTGCTAGGAATCGACGCCTGCCCGATGGAAGGATTCTCGCGTGAAGAATACGACCGCATCCTCGGCCTCACTGAACAAGGGCTCGGCTCCGCGGTGGTTGCCACCCTCGGCTATCGGTCTGGCGGGGACAAATACGGCAATGCGCCGAAAGTCCGCTTCGATCTCGATGAAGTCATCCAACATCTTTGAAACCAATCTCCCAACAATACAAACAAACCAATCCAATGAGCACATCAAACAAACTCGCAGGTAAAACCGCCATCGTCACCGGAGCCTCCAAAGGCATCGGAGCCTCCATCGCCAAGCACCTCGCCGCCGAGGGCGCGGCCGTCGTTGTCAACTACTCCTCCAGCAAGGAAGGCGCTGACAATGTCGTTGCAGAAATCACCGCCGCCGGAGGCAAAGCCGTCGCAGTGGGAGCCAATGTCTCCAAGCCGGAAGAAATCCGCACTCTCATCGCGGAAGCGGTAAAAGCTTACGGCAAGATCGACATCCTCGTGAATAACGCGGGAGTCTACGACTTCACGCCACTCGAGGACATCACTCCGGAGCATTTCCACAAGCATTTCGACCTGAACGTCCTCGGACTCCTGCTCACCACGCAGGAAGCCGTGAAACACTTCAGCGAAGATGGTGGCAGCATCATCAACATCAGCTCCGTCGTCAGCACGTTCGCACCTCCGGGGAGCGCGGTTTACAGTGCCACCAAAGCCGCTGTCGATACCATCACCCGGGTTCTGTCAAAGGAACTCGGCGGTCGCAAGATCCGCGTGAACGCCATCAACCCCGGCATGGTCGAGACCGAAGGAACCACCACCGCCGGATTCACCCATACCGAAAGCGACTTCCGCAAGCAGCTCGAGGCCACCTCTCCGCTCGGGCGAATCGGCCAACCACAGGACATCGCAACTGCCGCGGTGTTCCTGGCTTCGTCCGATTCCTCGTGGGTCACCGGCGAGCTGTTTTACATCAGCGGCGGACTGCGCTGAGTTTCTGGTTGAATTGCACAGGCTCGCCCGCGGTTTCGAAAATCACCGTTCACGACGGCGGGTGGGCCACCCTGTTCTCTAGCACTTTTTGACTTCCATGAATCCGGCTGAAAACAACAAGACTTCCCTGCTCCCGATCTATCTACTTTCCGCCACCGGCTTCACTGTATTGACCACCGAGTTTGTCATCGTCGGACTCCTGCCCGCCATGGCGCGGGATCTCCATGCCAGCATCCCGCAGGCCGGACTGCTGGTCACCTTGTTCGCCTTCACCGTGGCGGTTGTCGGCCCGGCGCTTACCGCCCTGCTCTCTCGCTTTGACAGGAAGCGCCTGTTCGTCGGCACCTTGCTGCTGTTCGGAATTTCCAACATTTTCGCCGCCACCGATCCTAACATCGGAGTAATGGCCTTCGCGCGTTTTTTCCCGGCGCTGATCCTTCCCGTCTTCTGGGCCTTCGCCAGCGAGACGGCGGTGGAAATCACCGGACCGGAGCGCGCCGGCAAGGCGATCTCGATGATTTCCTTCGGTGTCGTCGCCGCCACGATCTTCGGCATCCCGATCGGCACCTTGATTTCGAACTCATTCGGATGGCGTGCGACCTTCGCCACGCTCGCCGTGCTGGCACTCACGAAAGCGGTGGCCTTGTTCTTTTTCCTTCCACGCATCCAATTGAAACGGGAACCCGCTTCGTTCGCAAAACAGTTCGGGATTCTGCGCAGCCCGGTCGTGGTCGGCCACGTACTGCTCTCGTTACTGGTGTTCGCTGGCATGTTCACCGCCTACACTTATCTGGCGGATATTCTGGAACGCCTCGCCGGATTCGATGGTGCCTCCGTCGGCTGGATTCTGATGGGCTTCGGCGGAGTCGGCATGATCGGAAACTGGATCGGCGGCCGCATCGTGGACCGCAGCCCGCTGGGAGCGACGATCATTTTCGCGGTGCCGATGGCTGTCGTGCTGGTGGCGCTGGTGCCGGTGATTTCATCCCACGTCCTGCTCGCAATGATACTCGCCGTGTGGGGCATCGCGCAGGCGGCATTGTTCACAGTTTCCCATGTCCGCGTGATGAAGATTATAGCGGAAACTCCCGCGCTGGGTGCGTCACTGAACATTTCCGGAGCCAACGCCGGCATCGGAATCGGTGCCATCGTGGGCGGCCGCGTCATCGACATCAACGGCCTGGCGAGCGTCGGCGGTGCGGCAGCGGGAGTGATCCTGATAGCGATTTCCGTCGCATTTTTCCTCAAACTGTCCGCCGCGCCGCGACTCGGCAAGCAGGTCGTGGCAACCTGCGAGTGAGTTCTTCCGTTAGTTGACGATATCCCACCAATCGCCACAGGGCAGGCTTCAAGACCCACGTTCGCAAGAAAGCGTGTCAACCAGCCTCCGGAATTGCGCTGACGCTTAAACCTGAAAAAAATAATTGACGGCTCAGCCTTTAGAGTGCATATACACACCATGCCCGACGAGCTGGATATGTCCGCGATTGAAAACTGTGTC
>JBDSNC010000146.1:0-42738 GCA_039915545.1 Luteolibacter sp. | reverse complement strand
CTCCAGCATAGGCACCATTTCCCAGTTTCCCCGCGCCACCGATCTCCAGCGTGCCAGCACTGATGGTGGTCGCGCCGGTGTAGGTGTTCGCGCCGGTAAACGTCTGGGTGCCGGTACCTACCTTCGTCAAGGTTAAGGCGGCGCTTCCGTTGCTCATTACGCCCGAGTAAGTTCCGCTGCCGTTGTCGCCACCAACGCTGAGACCAATACCTCCAGCATTAGTCGAGTTGACGGCGCCGGAGCCGGTCAGAGTTCCGATTTTCCAAGTTCCGGTCCGCACATCCATCGCACCGCCATTCAGGTTGATGGCCACATTGGGCATGTCGTTGATGGGAATATTCGACCCAATGGTGCCCGCCGTGACATTGAAAGTGCCGGTAAATCCAGTCCAGCTGCTGGGAGCACCACCCCAGTTAACGGAAATGTAGCCCGCCCCGGTCTTGTTGACTGTCCCCGTACCGCTGAATGTGGTGCCCCTGAACAGGAAGCCGTCGGCAGCCGTCTGTGCACTGATGAGATTCAGGGTCGATCCGCTTAGCGCGATGGTTCCGAATTGCAGATTGGTCACACTTGCCATCGCCGAAACATCGAGAGTCAAAGCTACGCCCGAGCCCACAGAGAATCCGCCCGCATAGATGGAACTGGAGGTGGCCAATGCCGGTGTCTGGACGACCAAGGTGCCGGCCGAGACAGTTGTCGCCCCCGTGTAGGTGTTGTTGCCGGAAAGTGTGAGAGTGCCCGCGCCGCTCTTCGTGAGTCCGCCAGTGCTGCCGTAGACACCGCTGATCGTGGTGTTGCCGGAACCGCCCACCGTGAGCAGGTTAGCACCACCGGTGATGGCACCACTGGCGGTGAGGAGGGTGGACGAAGCGTTTTGCCAAGTCTGGGCCGCGCCCAAGGTGACCGGCGAACTGACCGTCGCAGCCAGTGACGCGGCCTTCTTGTCGATGCCGCTCGCACCAACGGTGAGCTGGGTACCGGAGAGAGTAAGTGCCGCGGCGGCGATGGTGCCGTCACCGATGGTGAGACCGGTGACCGAGGTGGTGCCGGCGTTCGTCTGGTTCGGATAGGTCGTCAGGTTGAAAAGCGCCGTGTCAGTCGTGATGTCATTGGCCGGCGCACTGCCGCCTGTCCAGTTGGTGCCGGTGGCCCAAGCGGTGCTGGTGGTGCCGCTCCAGGCGATCGGCGCGGCATGGGCCGCTCCGAAGAAACTGATGACCAGCGCCGGGGCAGCGAAGAAATTGCGGAGGAAGGACAGGAAGCGGTTGCGGCGGTTGGATTTCATTAATTTGGGAATCTATGCGGGTTTTCTGAAGCGGGGATTGATGCAGGAAAAAGGATCTAACTACAGGACCAGGGACACCTGACTGAATTAACTTGTCGCTCAAAAAAGTGTGGGTTTTCCGATTCAAGCGAACCGGAGTGTCTTACAATTCGGCTCAAAAGTCACATACGCAGTTTGCAAATGACCGATACTCTTTTCGCACACCTGCGTGGTCTTTTGCGTGGATGCGAAATGTGAATCTCGGGATTACAAAAAAATGCCCCGAAATTCAATCGATGTCTGATCGACCTGTCAGCAATTCCCTTCGTATATTTTTTTACGTTTTCGGGAATTTTCGTCCGCTTCCATCTTGCAAGAACGTTCCCACCCGATCATCTGTTTCCCATGGAAAAGCGCAGGAAGGTGATCGTGCTGGTGTTCCCGCCTATCACGGACTACAGCCGCAGGGTCACTTTGGGAATCGTGGAACGGCATCTGGCATACCGCGACTGGACGATCATCCAGGTGCCTCGCCTGATTCTTGGCGAGTCACCATTTGCCACAGGAGGAGGAGGAGGAGTGAATCCCGACGGCGTGATTGTGTGGGCGGAGGCCCGCGACTTGTGGGTCCACGATTTATTAGGTCGCGGGATCCCGGTGGTCAATTGCGGCAAGGAATGGATCGGCGTGAAGGGTGTCGCCAGCGTGCATTTCAATTACGATGACATCCACCGCACGATGATCCGCCACTTCTCGGAATTGGGACTCAAGCGGGTGGTAGCCGTCGGCCACTTGTTGGAAAAGCGGCCGAACACCCGAAGGACTCTGGAAGATTTCGTGGAAATGGCCCGTGACGCCGGCATGGACAGCCGGTTGTGGGAACTCGGCGGCAAAGACAGCCCCATGGTGATGCCGCGCCGGCTGCTCGCCACGGAGCAGGAAAGCGAGCTCGCGGATTTCCTCGGGAAGCTGCGGAAGCCCGCCGCGGTTTATTGTTACGGCAGCCACATCGGATACATCGTGGCTGCGGTGGCTTCGCGCCTGGGCATCAAGGTTCCCGCCAAACTCGCCATCGCCGGCTTCGGTGGCGAAATGGTGGCGAGCTTTGCAGACCCACCTCTAACCACCATCGATGGCTCGGCGCATGAGATCGGCCGCGCCGCCGCCGATTGCCTCGCGGACTGGCTGGAACACGGCGAACCACCGTTCACCGATCTGGCGATTCCCGGCTCGGAGCTGATCGAGAGGGAGAGCACCATCGGCAAATCCGGCAGCGTGGTGATGGCGGCGATCCATCGTTTCATAAGCGCCCATGCGAAACGCGGCGTCACACTCGGCGAACTGGTCGCCATGTCCGGACTCTCCGTCAAAACACTGGTCCGCCAATACCATGAAACCTTCGGGCTCGATCCGATGAAGGAGATCCATCAGCTCCGGGTGCTGGAGGCGAAGAGACTGTTGGACAAACACTCCCTGCCGATCTCCGAAGTCGCGTCGAACTGTGGCTTCACCTCGCAGGCGGCCTTTGCGAACTATTTCCAACGCCACACCGGATACGCTCCCAGGCAATACCGCAAGGCCTCCTCCTCAGGTGAAATTTGATCCGGGAAAAAATTCGAGACTCAATGGGAGGGAATACCGACGGAGCGCAAGAACGTATCAGTATTTGAGCAAGTAAATCAAGGCTCTTTTACCTCAGACACCCCAAACGGACCGACGCACCCACAGCCATGTCAAATGATGACATAGTGGTTTGCGCTCAGGGAGATTGACCGGGCACCTTGGCAGTGACTATTTACCATGTATATCCACATGAAAACCCTGACATAAAGACCGCCACGCGTCCCCCCTCCCCACGTTTCAGAGCCCCCCTGCTCTGTCTCCTCCCGCTACCTTCGACAACCCATGAAACCCACACTTCAAACCATCGGCCTCGGCCGTACTTCAGCTCTCTCTCGTCCGCGAGGCTTCGCCTTGATCGTCACCCTCTCGCTGATGATCCTGCTCACGGTGATCGCCGTAGGACTTCTCTCACTTTCGAGCATCAGCCTGCGGGCGTCAAGCCAAGCCGCAGCGATGGCGGACGCGAGGGCTAACGCGAAACTGGCGCTGATGCTGGCGATCGGGGAACTGCAAAAAACCACCGGTCCGGACAAGGCGGTGACTGCGCCATCCGAGTCAATCGCAGCGACTCCCCAAAAGCCGAATTTGACCGGGGTATGGGATTCTTGGGACCTTGACGTCCGCTCATCTTCCTTGGACTACGCCGGTCCGAAAACCCAGAAATCGCAGGGGGAAGGAAACCCCGGCTTCAAGGGGTGGCTCGTTTCGGCTGCCAGCCCGGACGACGCGCAAGACAGGAGTTATGCCGAGTCCGCCTTTTCGGGCGAAAGTATCGAAATGGTGGGAGAGGGATCCCTGGGCAAGGGCGCCGGTTCCGCGGATAAAGCGAGAGCCGGGAAAGTTCCACTGACACGCGGCAGCAAAAAAACGGGAAACTTCGCGTGGCACATTTCCGACGAGGCGGTGAAAGCACGGATCAACACCTACCGCGATACCAACGGAACGCTGACGCTGGCACAGAAGCGGGCGCTGCTCGCGGGGCATCGGCCGGATGTCACGGTGATGGAAAACACTCAGAAATCCAAACTCGGATTCCTTCCGGACGACGTTCAGAACTATCAAAAGGCGTTGGCGACCACCGGCAAGATCGTCAGCCTGAATCAGGCGGAGCTGTTCGACAACACTCCCACGATCAAAACGTTCCGGAACGACGTCACACCCTATTCGCTGGGGCTGCTGACAAATGTCCGTGAAGGAGGACTCAAGCAGGATCTGACATCCTTGTTTGAAATGACGACCAACGGCGCATCGGGCACGACCGGACTGCCTGCCGAATTCAACGGAAGGAAGCTCTATCAGACGAATGTGTATTCCGGCGGTTCGGCGGTCACCGGAGTTTCCGATCCCTACTGGACGGCTTTGGCGGGATATTACAATTCCTACAAGGAACTGCTTAATCCTGAAACGAGTCCGAAGCTTTACAAGGCTCCGGCGCAGGACATCCAGCTCACATTGGTCCAGCCTCAGCAATACGCGCCCGCTCCTGTGATCGCAAAGGTGGAGTTGCTCTTCAGCTTTCTGGTCCGGGACAAACACGGTCCTTGGATGACCGATGCGGCCGGCTCTGGATCCCCCTACATGGGCCACCTCCTCTATGTCCCGATCATCACGTTGCACAATCCTTACAATGTGAATCTCCAGTTCGACCGGATGAAAGTCGGCATGATCGACGTGCCCATGGGATTTACCTTCTATGTCAACGGCGTGGCGCAGAACAACATGGCTCCACTATCAAGCCTGTATTACCAAGGAACCGTCAAAAAGGAGTTCTGGATGGAACTGGGCGATTGGGCGAGCGCAAGCGCAACGAGCACGACCGCGCCGATCGTGATGAAGCCCGGCCAGACCATGGTATTCGGTCCATACATCACTGCGACCGAGACATTCGGTGTGAACGGCTCCATCTCTTCTTTCGATTACAATAATAACAGGACGGGGACCGAGGCAGCCCCGGTCAAATCCCAGCGCGGATTCGCCGGGCCACATATGGGCTTTGATGTGGACTGGCTCAAGGGCACTGTCTTGTATCTGAAACCGACCGATAAGGTGGCCATTGATTTCAAACCGATCGTTCCTTCCGGGGTGACCACCTTCCAGGTAAAAGCAACTCTCACCTCCAAAAACGTAACGAAGGCCTACGGAGGCTTGAATTTCAGCTACGGCTCACAAGCGACTCTCGACAAGGTCCTGCCGGGGACTTTCCGGTATCCGAAAACCGACGGCATCCTGGCTTCGGCGATGTATGCGTCGAACGTCATGCCCAACGCCTCGATCAGCACGGCAAAGGCATTCGGCCTTTTTTCGGCCTATGCCCACACGTCCAATGGCGGAGTCGATGGAACCGGATCGCGCGTGGTGGTCGCGGGCGCAAAAACTTCCCTTCCTGATGGCCGCATTGCCGGAAAACCCCTCCTTCACAACAATGCAGCCCGGGTCGTGATTTCCAGTGATCTGACGAGAGAGAAGCCGGGCGCGCAGTCACATGAGCTGAATCTCGTGCAGTTGAACGGCAGCACGGACGATGCGTTCAGCATCGCTTCGGACTTCCGGACGAACTGCCTGCAGAACTACAAACAAGTTGCTGGAAAGTCCATCAAGTCCGGAGGATATCTCGAAATCCCTTCCGGGCCGCTGCAGGCAATCGCCGACTTCAGACGTTCCAATGTTCTGGCCTCTCCCTTTCTTCCGGCGATGGTGCAGCCGATCGGAAATTCCTATGCATCGCCGCTGATGGACACAAATACGGTGCTGCAATCCGGCGTGACCAGTTACGCGCTGATGGACCATTCGGTTCTTGCGAACCACGCGCTCTACGACCGCACTTACTTCTCCACTTTCGCGGGCGTGGCCGGACGGTCCGCCGTCGATGGATTCAATGATTTCATGAATGGCGGCAAACCCCTGCAGTCGCAGTTGTTTCAAGCCTATCAGCCTTCCGGCCGGACGATCGAGAGCATCAAATCTGAACTCTTCGCCAGTAACGGGAAGCCAACCGCGGCCGCCTACAAGCTCGCGGCGCAGTATCAAATGGTAAAAGGCCCCTTCAATGTCAACTCAACCCGGGTTCAGGCGTGGAAGGCGGTGTTGTCCTCCATGAATCACAGTGGAATGCTTACCCTGTGGGCTAAAACCGGAAATCTCGACACGGGTATGAAAAGCAACGGAGTTCCAATTCCCGCGATGACCCTGCACAATGGCACCTCGACCAGCGGCACCTTTACCGTAGCTAACATCGACGACAAGGCTGGCAACGAATGGAACGGCTACCGGGAACTCAACGATGCCGACATCGAGAAGCTGGCCATCGAGATCGTGAAGCAGGTGCGTCTGCGCGGGCCGTTTCTTTCGATGTCGGAATTTGTAAACCGCCGGATCGGCGGCAATTCCGAACTCACCCGAAGCGGTGCCCTCCAGAATGCGATCGACGATTCGAAACTGAATGATACGGTCTTCGCCGCCCAAATTCCCGTCGCGGTTGGTGACGTTTCCAACAGCAATCTATACGGTTTCAAAACTCCCGAGGCGGCGACTGGAAATCCGGCTGCTGGGGCTCCCGGTTGGCTGAGCCAGGCGGATATTCTGAAAATCCTCGAACCTGCGGCTACCGTCCGGTCGGACACATTTGTCATCCGGACTTGTGGGGAGGCTACCGACAGCAATGGAAAGGTGGTGGCCCGGGCCTACATGGAGGCCGTTGTCCAACGGATTCCGGAATATGTGAACCCCGCCGATCCCGCGGCGGCCAGGGTTCCGAATCCGAACGCGCCGGGGACGTCTTCCGATCCGCTCACACCGCAGATCACGAGTACCGAAAACGTGACTTTCGGGAGAAAGTTCGTCATGGTCTCCTGCAAATGGCTTTCCCAAAACGAAATCTGAGACCCATGCCTACCCGAATTCCATCCGCTGCTTTTTTCGTCGTTCTGTGCTTGCCTGGATTGGCATGCGCACAGGATACACCGATCCAAATCCGCGCCGTTCTGCATGATCCGGCGCACCCTACGGGGAATTTCTATGCAGGGAAGGTTGGAGATGCCTTGGTCCCTCTGAAACTCGCCGAAGAAGGACTGACGGATCCGCAAAAGGTGACGACCGACAATGGCAACCTGAATCTTTTTTCAACCCCAACAGCCGACAAGAACAATCCCCAGGCGAGTCTGCTAGCCACCATCAAGGTGCCCGCGGGCCAGAACAGCCTGAGTGTTCTCATCTTCCCCGTGCCCAATGCCACTCCTCCTTACAAGATGGTGCTGGTGGACGATACTCCCAAGGCGTTTCCGTGGGGGGAAAGCAAAGCAGTGAATTTGACTCCGGTGGACTTTGCCTTGGAAATCGGGGAGCACAAAATAGTTAGCCCGGGCGGCAAAATCACCCCGGTCCCGAAAGTCAAAAAGGTCGACGAATACAACCGCGCGCAAACAAATTTCTATTACAAGCAAGAGGATCAGTGGGTGGTGGCTGCCGAGCGGCAGATGCAGTATGTGAACACGCTCCGTCGCCTGTTCCTCATCTACAAGGATCCCGGGGCGTTGGCCCCCGACGTCAGAACGATCGTGGACCAGCCACCTCCCGTGACCGAGCCAGCGCACTGATCCGACGTGGATTGCCGGAGGTTTCGGTCGGGGCGGACACGAGTCCTGCATGGAGCAATGAAGCGAGGCGCAGGACAGGTAAATTCCCGAGATCGGGACAAAAACGAGATCCACCTCGCTCCGCCGGAAGGGCGGCTGATTACCCGTAACAAGCGGCCGTCTTTTCTCCGTTCAAACGCGCAGTCAACAGAGCATGTGTTTTTAATCAAACCACCATGCGTAAGCTTCCGTTGAGATCTGTATAACAAGCCGACCGGATGCAGTGCGGGATCCCCCTCACCCATTTCAACAGCGTGAGAAACCTACAGAGGCGAACCCAGCAGAATCAACAGGGTCGCCCTTTTCCAGAAAACCCCACCACTTCCATCCATTTCCACCCCCTGATGAAAAACCCGCTCCGCAACACTGCCGTTCTCGCCGCCACCGTCCTTGCCTCCCCCGCCTGGGCCGCAGCGGTCACCAGCGCGCCCGGTGAGGTCGGCAACGATTTCGTGGTCGTGAAAGCCGCGGGCGGAACGGTCACCATCGCCGGCCGTGCGGACGGCAAGGTGTTCGCACGCGACGGCAAACTCGACGGAGCCGGTCCAACGACGGTGCGCGAGGAAATTGCGCTGGATCCAGGGTTCGGTAAAGGACGTTGCCTGATTTTCGACCGCAAAGGCGACGACGGCACGGGTGGGGAAATCGCGCTGGAGGTCTATCCGGATCTGCCATTCGCCCTCGTCCGCGAAACGGTGAAAAACACCACCGCCAAGGCAGTGGATTTGCAAAAAGTCGTTCCCGCCACCTTCACCCTCGATCTGGGACGGGACGCCGCACAACTCAAGACGCTGGGCACCGGCGGTCTGCTCGCACCGGACAAGAACCCCGGCTCGTATCTCTTTCTCACCTGCGCCGATCCCGCCACGCGCGAGGGCGTGGTCGGCGGCTGGGTTACGCAATTCAAGGGCAGCGGCAGCGTGTTTTCCGCAGTGGATAACGGTGCGGTGAAATTCCAAGCGCAATCCGAGCATGGCCACCTCATCCTCCAGCCCGGCCAATCCGCGAAACTCGACACTTTCGCCATCGGCCATTTCAAAGACGCCAGGCTTGGCGAAGAGGCACTCGCCTCCGCCATCGCCAAGGCGCACCACATCAAACTGCGCTCCAAGGAGGCGGTTTACTGCTCGTGGTATGCCGAAGGCAAGGACCACGGCGGCGCGGGCACTGCGGAAAACAGCGTGGAGCTGGCGAGGTTCATCGCGAAGGAAAAGCTGAATCACTACGGCCTCGGCGTCATTCAAATCGATGACCGCTGGCAGGACGGCCCGCAGATCGGTGGCCCGGCCACGCACTTCGACCGCGTGGATCCCAAGGGACCGTATGCGAATGGCATCGCGCCGGTGGCCAAGGAGGTCGAAGCACAGGGACTCACCTTCGGCCTTTGGTGGCTACCCTTCGGACGCAACCACATGGAAGCGGATTTCAAAGACAAGCAGGATTGGTTCTTCAAAAAAACCGACGCCACACCGCTGCGCCAGAAGAGCTTCGGAGGCACCTGCCTGGATTCCTCGGTTCCCGCAGTGGCGGAACATCTCGAAACGCTCGGCCACACGATCCGGCAGTGGGGCGTGAAGTATTACAAGATGGATGGCCTGAACGCCGGCGTCGGTGTGGACCACTGCTACATCAACGACGGCTACAAGAACGATGGCTTCGGCAACAGCCTTCCCGCGCACGACCAGTCCCTCACTAACATCGAGGTGATGCGCAAGGGGCTGGGCCACATCCGCAAAGGCGCGGGTGACGATGTGTTCTTCTCGGGCTGTTGCGCGGTGCAGAACATGCGCACCTACGCGGGCACGATCGGCCTGGTGGATTCGATGCGCGTCGGCCCCGATTTCAACCACGACGGGCAGGGCATCCGCTCCGGCCCCCTGCGCGGCTCAAGGCTGTATTTCCTCAACGGCAGGCTGTGGTGGAACGATCCCGACCCGACCAAGCTGCGCACCTCGACCGAAGGCTGTGACGCGGATCACTCCATCGATGGTGCCGTTTCCTTGTCGCAGGCGCAAATGACCTCGTCGTGGGTGTCGCTCGCCGACCAGTTTTTCCTCATCAGTGACTGGCTGCCGAACCTCCCGCCGGAGCGCCTCGACATCCTCAGGCGCACGATGGCATCGCACGGCGCGACGACACGTCCGGTGGATCACTTCGACCACGAGTTAGCTAACACCTGGCTGGTCAGCGATGAAAAATCCGGCGTGCGCCGTGATGTCATCGGCATTTTCAACTACTACGACAAGCCGCTGAAGGTCGACTACTCCTTCGCCAAGACGGGGCTGGATCCGGCCAAGTCCTACCACGCCTTCGATTTCTGGTCGAACCAGCCGGTGGCGGACCTAACTGATTCCGTCACGCAGGAACTCGCACCCAACAGTTGCCGCGTGCTGTCGCTGCGTGCGAAGGAAGACCACCCCGTGCTGGTCTCGACCTCGCGCCATGTGAGTTCCGGCATCTTGGAAGTGAAACAGGAAGCCTGGGCCGATGGGGCTCTCACCGGCACCTCGGAAGTGGTGGGTGGCGATACGTATGAACTGCGCATTGTCGGCTTGCGCGACGGCGGGAAGCAGTGGGTGCCGAGCCAAGTCATTGTTTCCAACGAAGACAAGGCCGCGGGCGTTACCGTGTCGCACACGCTGGAAGCCGGGTTGCTCCGTGTGAAAATCGTTTCTCCGAAGAACCGTCCGGTCCATTGGCGTGCGGGTTTCACTGAGGATGCACTCCAGCCGGAAAGGGCGAAGAACTTCAAGGCGTCGGCCCCGAGCGCCTATCAACCGGTCACGCTTTCGTGGGAGAGTAATGCGATGTTCCACACGCTGAGCCGTGACGGACAGGTCGTCTCGACCAGCCTGAATGGCCAGTCCTGCCTCGATCTCGATGCGGCACCCGGCAAAACCCACACCTACATCTTGGCCGTTGATGGCGGCGCACCGCTGCCCCCTATTCAGGTCGCCGTGCCGGATTATCCGCCGGTCCCGCAAGCCCCGGATGTGAAACTGGCCGGGCTCAAGCCGCTTGCCGCGCAAATCGGCTATGGGGAAGCACAATCCGGAAAGGCCATTGACGGCGCGCCACTAACCGCAGGCGGAAAAGTGTCCGCCGACGGGATCGGCCTGCATGCCAACGCGCTCTTCACCTACGCCCGCGATCCGCAATGGAAGCGTTTCGTCGCCCACATCGGCCTGAACGAAACCCAGCGCAAGGACGGGCGCGGTTCCATCGTGTGCAAGGTGATTTCCGAATCCGCCTCGGGGGCAAAAAGCGTTCTCACCGCCTCGCCAGTGATGCGCTTTGGTGCGATTGAACGCTTTCCCGTAGATGTAGCCCTGCCCGCGGATTGCGCCAAGGTTCATCTGGTGGTGGAAGACGCCGGCGACGGCATCGCCTGCGATCATGCAAACTGGTGTGATGCGGGATTTGTGTTGAAGTGACCGGTGCCACGACGCGCGCCGCAATTGAACAACCGCCCTGCCACCCCATCCATCCATTTCCATACCGTGATGAAAACCCAGTTTCCCAACGCTGCCGTTCTAGCTGCCACGCTCCTGCTGCTCACCCTTCCCGGTTACTCCGAGACAGACTCAACTCCGGCGGTGGGCTCCGCGATCGTCACCAACCTCGATGGATCCCACTGGATTGAAAACAGCGCACTCCGCGTCTGCTTTATCGAAGGTAAATTCTGGGTCATCGACTTTGACTCCGGTCGGATTGTCATCAACCCAGGTCATCTCGATGGGGTTTCATCCAGTGCGCGATCTCGCAAAGAGGCTGCCAACGACCCTGTTTTCGGCGAAGGAAACCGCCTGCTGATCCCCCGCGAAGACGGTGGTGAAGTTCGCCTCGAACTCTACAAAAACCTCCCGTTCCTCGTCATTCGCCAGACCGTCAAAAATAGCGGGAGCGAGGAAATGGACATCCGCCACAGCGTGCCCGCCACTTTCGCGCTGAGCTTTACCGACAAGCCCGCCTCCGCCCTGGTCACCATGGGCACCGCCGGCTTGAAACCCGCCGACAAAAACCCGGGCTCCTACCTCTTCCTCACCGCCGCCGATCCCGCGACCCGCGAGGGCGTCGTTGCCGGCTGGCTCACGCACGAGCGCGGCGACGGCGTGCTGTTTTCCTCGGTGAACAAAGAGAGCAAAATCGAATTCAAGGCTCAGATCGACTACGGCCACCTGCGCCTCGCCCCCGGCAAAAGCGAACAACTCGAAACCCTGCTCGTCGGCCACTTCGCCGATGCGCGTCTCGGGCAGGAAGCTTTCGCCGACGCGATAAAGAAGCAGTATGCCATCAAGCTAAAGCCGCGGACAACCGGCTACTGCACCTGGTATAGCGAAGTCGGTGGCCTGACCGACCCCAAGAACGGTGCCGGCGCGCTCAACGAAAAGGACATCGTGAAACTGGCAGATTTCGCCAGAAAGGAGCTCACCCCCTTCGGTTTTTCCTTCATCCAGATCGATGACGAATGGCAGGACGGCGCGACGAACCCCGACGGCACGCACATCAACGGCCCGCGCCGCGGCTTCATGCGTCATAAGAAGGACGGCCCCTACCCTCACGGCATGGCGGCCACCGCCAAAAATCTGGGCGAGCGCGGCTTCACCACCGGCCTCTGGTTCCTGCCCTTCGCCGCCAACCATCAGGACAAGGAATTCCCGAAGGACTGGTTCATGCAGCGCCGCGACGGCATGCCTTATGAAACCACCTGGGGCGGCACCTCGCTCGATGTCACCAAACCCGAAGTGCAGGAGTACCTGAAGAATCTCGCAAAAACTATCCACGGCTGGGGCGTCAACTATTTCAAGATGGACGGCTTGTGGACCGGATCCTGCGCCGAGCAGGTTTATGTGAACGACGGCTACACCGAGGACGACCTCGGCAACAACAAACCCTTTTTCAAAAAGGACGCCACCAACATCGAAGCCTTGCGCATCGGCCTGAAAACCCTGCGTGAAGGAGCCGGCCCGGAGGTGTTTTTCTCGGGCTGCAACACCAGCCAGAACATGCGCTCGCTCGGTGGCGTCATCGGCCTGGTGGACTCGATGCGCATCGGCCCGGACAACGGCTTCGAGTGGCAGGATTGGAAAAACGAGACCATGCATTTCGAAGGTGGCGGCATCATCACCGGCCCGATCCGCGCCAACCGCCTCTACTTCCTCAACGGCAGGACCTGGTGGAACGATCCGGACCCGGCGTATGTCCGCCCCGCCGTAAAACTGGAGCACGCCCGCCTGCTCGCCTCATGGATCGCCGTTGCCGGTGCGTTCAACCTCAACAGCGACTGGATCCCCGGCTTGCCCGCCGAGCGCCTCGACATCCTGAAGCGCTGCATGCCCAGCCATTCGGCGCAGGCACGGCCGGTCGATTATTTTGACACACCCATGCCGGCGATATGGATCCTAACGGATGAAACGACCGGCACGCGCCGCGATGTGCTGGGCCTGTACAACTGGGATTCGGAAACGAAGGCCATCGGCTGCTCCAGCGCCAAGGCCGGACTGGAAGCGGACGCCACCTACCACGCGTTCGACTTCTGGGCGGGACAAACGCTGGCGGATTTCAAGGGCGACTTCAAATGGGAGTTACCCAAGGAATCCTGCAAAGTCGTCGCCGTGCGAAAAGCGCAAAACCATCCGGTGCTCGTCAGCACATCGCGCCATGTGACGCAGGGCATCGTGGATGTTTCTGGCGAGAAATTTGAAATCGGCACGCTGTCGGCCACATCCAAAGTCATCGCGAACGACCCTTACGAGCTGCGCATCGCCGGCCTGAACGACGGCAAGGGCTGGAAGTTCGCCGAGGCTCGGATCTCGGCGGAAGACACGGCCGCCGGGGTGAAGATCGAGGCCCTGCCGCAGACCGAAGCCGGTTGGTTGCGCGTTGCGGTTACGTCGCCGGTTTCTCGCGAAGTGAGCTGGGCCGCAAAATTTAATTAAAAACAACCATGAACACCCGACCTTTCCCGGCCGCCCTCCTGCTGCTGTCCACCTGCGCCTCGCCCTTGATCGCGCAGGAGCACACCGCCAACGCGGCCTTCTCCCCCGGCCCGCTGACCCTCACCTACGACCATCCCGCCGACGTGAAGCACTGGGCCACCGAAGGCCTGCCGATCGGCAACGGGCGCATGGGCGCAATGCTCTTCGGCGGGGTGTCTTCCGAGCGCATCCAGTTCAATGAAATCAGCCTGTGGGGCGGGGCTAACAACTGGGATGGAGGCTACGACATGAGCGACACCGGATTCGGCGGCTATCGCAACTTCGGCGACCTGTGGATTTCCTGGGGCGGCGCGGAACAGCCTGCCATTTCCTCCCCCAGCGGCCATGGCGCGGGAAATGGCCAGGGAATTGATCATACCCTCGATGGCAAGGCGGATACGAAGTGGTGCATCGAGAATCCGGGGAAATCCGTTAGCTGGCAGGTGGAGTTGCCCAAAGCCCACGCGGCGTCATCCTACACCATCACCAGCGCTCGCGATGTTCCCGAGCGCGATCCGCGCGAGTGGGTGGCGGAAGGTTCGTTAGACGGCACCGAATGGAAGGAACTGGACCGTCAGAAACTGGCCGCCCCTTTTGAAACCCGCGGGCAAACGAAGTCCTTCAAAATCGCCAAACCCATTGCTTGCCGGTTTTACCGTCTGACCTTCACCCCGACAGCAGGATCCAGCCATTTTCAAATTTCCGACATCACGTTAGAAAAGGTTGATTTGCGGACCGTGGCCAGCGGCCCGGAGGCTCCGCCCGCCGATTACCGGATGTCGCTCGACTTGCCCACTGGTACCCATCGGGTGGCATTCACCCGCGGATCGGGTGCCAAAATGACCCGCGAGGCTTTCGCCAGCCGACCTGATCAGGTGATGGTGTTCCATTACGGGTCGGACAAAAAAGGCGCGCTGTCCGGCAAGTTGAACCTCAAGCCCGGCCAGGAGAAGGCCGTCCTGCGTGCCGATTCCACCGGTATTTCCTTTTCCGGCGAACTGCCTAACACGTTGAAATACGCCGTCACCCTGCGCGTGCTGCACCAAGGCGGCCGGGTGACGGTGGAAGGCGACGCGCTGCGTTTCGACCAGTGCGACGACCTGACCCTGCTGTTGGACGCCCGCACCGATTACAAGCCCTCGTTCGCCGACAACTGGCGCGGTGCTGATCCAGCCCCGCAAGTGGCCAAGGAAATCGCCGCCGCGCAAGCCAAGTCCCTCGCTGCCCTGCACGCCGCCCATGTCGCCGATTTCGCCAAGCTGATGGATGCTTGTCAGGTCAGCCTGGGTGCAAGCTCTGCCACGCAAGCAGCCCTGCCCACCCCTGAGCGCCTGCGCCGGTATGTGGATGGTGCCCATTTTAAAAGCGGCGGCGATGACCCGGAATTCGAGGCCCAGATTTTCCAAATGGGCCGCTACCTGTTAGCATCCTCCTCACGTCCCGGCGGTCTGCCGGCCAACCTGCAGGGCCTTTGGAACGACAGCAATTCCCCCGCATGGGCCTGCGACTATCACAACAACATCAACGTCCAGATGAACTACTGGCCCGCAGAGACGACAGGCCTCGCCACTTGCGCCGAACCTCTGGTTGACTTCATCGTGAATCAGGCTCCCGCCTGCCGCGCGGCCACCAAAAAAGCCTTCGGTGAAAAGACGCGTGGTTGGACCGCACGTACCAGCCAAAGCCCTTTGGGCGGCAACGGCTGGGAATGGAACATCCCCGCGAGCGCATGGTATGCCCTGCACGTCTATGACCACTGGGACTTCAGCCGTGACGGGAAGTTCCTGCGCGAGACAGCCCATCCGATTCTCAAGGAGATCTGCGAATACTGGGAAGACCGCCTGAAAAAGTTGCCGGACGGCACGCTCGCAGCTCCTAACGGATGGTCGCCCGAGCATGGCCCGCGCGAAGACGGCGTGATGCACGACCAGCAGCTCATCTGGGAGCTTTTCGACGACTACATCAAGGCAGCCACGGCTCTGGGTGTCGATGCCGGCTATCGAAAGAAGGTGGCCGACATGCAATCGCACCTCGCACCTAACAAAATCGGCAAATGGGGTCAATTGCAGGAATGGCAGACCGACCGCGACGACCCGAATGACCGACACCGCCACACCTCGCACCTGTTCGCCCTGTATCCCGGACGTCAGATCAGCAAGGCCGGCACGCCGGACCTGGCAAAAGCGGCGCAAGTTTCCCTGCTCGCCCGCAGCAACGACAGCGGCGCGCCCTGGACACCCGCCAACATGCACGCTGACAGCATCTTCGGCTGGGTCTGGCCGTGGCGTGCCGCCATGTGGGCCCGCCTTGGCGAAGGCGACCGCGCCCACACCCTGATCTGGGGCAAAGCCGGCAACTCCGCGCCTAACATGCTGGGTCTGAACACGCCCTACTTCACCCATCACCAGGACCTGATCCAACTCGACAACTCCTTCGGTGCCACGGCGGCGATCGCCGAAATGCTCCTGCAAAGCCATGCCGGCGAAATCCAACTGCTCCCCGCGCTCCCCAAAGCCTGGGCCTCACAAGGGTCATTCAAAGGACTACGCGCACGCGGCGGATTCACCGTGGATTGCGCATGGAAAGAGGGAAGGATGACGGCGGTCAAAATCACCGGCACTCCCGGGACTGGCGTAAAAATCCGCTACGGCGATTCCGGGAAGCAAACGGTGATTCCAAGCTCCGGCTCGATCAACCTGAACAACAAGCTCGAACCCGGTGCCGCCACCCGTTGATGAAATACCCGTGGAGGCCAACCGCTGCCGGATGCTGATCGCCAGGTGAGAAGTAGGTTGATAGTGGATGGTTGATAGTTGATAGCGAAGAAAATCTCATCTTCTGGATTCCCTCTTATCATCTACAATCTCCGATCCTCTTCCCTCCATCAACTTCTTCCACCGCCCCTCTTCCTCTTTCCATCAACCATCAACTCTCAACCATCAACTTCTTTGAAACCACCGCTTCATTTCACACTTCTTCTGGCCGCCTGTGCCGCCGTCTCCCCGAGCTTCGCTCAGGACGCCGCGATGCTGCCGCCCGCGAAGGATTGGTTGATAGATCCCTCGTCTTTCAAGGCGCAGGTCAAGAAGGAGGGCGACAGCCTCGTTCTCGACAACGGTCTTGCCCGGCGCGTCATCGCCCGCGGCACCACGGTGGACCTGCTGAATCTGACCTCGGGCGAGCACATGCTGCGCGCGCTATCGCCGGAGGCACGGGTGACGATCGACGGCACCGAGTTCCCCGTCGGCGGGCTGGCGGGGCAGAAGATCATGAATTACTACAAGAGCGAGTGGATTGATTCCCTCGCTCCCGAGCCGGGTTCCTATGCTTTTGCCGATTGGAAGGAGCTTCCTGTTAGCGAGCGGCTCAAGTGGAAGAAACGCCCCGAGTGGCTGGCCAAGGATCTGCCATGGCCTCCTCCCGGCAAGCATGTGGTGCTGCGCTTCACGCCGCCGGCGGGTCCCGCGCCCGCGCTTTCCGGTAAGGTGATCTACGAGGAAAAGTTCGGTGGGTTCAAAGCGCCCGACAAGAGCTGGTCCGTCACCGCGAGCAAAGCACACGCCCGCTCGTCGTTTTCCAACGAAGGTAAAGCCGGCGAGATCATGGCCCTGCCCGATACCTCGGTGTTCGCCGAACGCGCCTGGCCGGAGGGCGGCGCGTCGGTCGAGCTCACGCTCGATGCCGGCGACGACACGATTTCCAACGCCTGGGGTCCCGGCCTCGCCCTCGTTGCCGCCGATGGCAGCGCCGTGAATTTCATCATCCGCCCCAACCAGCAGGTCTTCGAAACCCCCGCCGGGGTGGCGGGCAAGTTCGACCGCAGCAAGCCGGTCCGTCTTCGGGCCACGCTCACCCAAGGCAACGTCGTACTGGAGGCCGCGCAGAATGCGGACGCCTATCAGAACATCGCCACGCTCCCGTTTCCCAAGCCTCCTGCGAAACTCCGCGTCGGCAAGGTGGGTCGCGGCGGCATGGGCGGCGACTACGAGGGTGGCGACATCAATGCCAACCTGATCCGCTGCCACCTGCTGGAACTGTCCGTGCGCGTCGCGGAACCGGCCGTGGCCGCCAAGCCCCGCACCGACTTGCCGGAGGTCTTTGTCCACTATGAACTCTACGACGGCATCCCGCTATTCTCGAAATGGCTGGAAGTGAGGAACCGCGGCGACAAGACAGTTCGGGTGAACCGTTTCGTTGCCGACGAACTACGCCTCAATGAAGCCGAGGCGCGCAACGGTGACTGCCACGGTGCCGGCGGCGAGCGGGAGCGCCCGCGCCTCCATGTGGAAACCGACATGGCCTTCGGCGGCCGCGTCTATGCCACGGCCGACAACCATGCGGTGAAGCTGGAACCGGATCCGCTCTACCAGACCCACATCAACTACTCCTATCCTCCGCCGACCCTGCTCAAGGTGGCGCCGCGCAATTTCCACAAGGGCGACAGCGCCGACCCCGCGGGATCCGAGGATGTATTGTTGGGTCCCGACCAGGATGTGGCGGCGGGCGGCACCTTCGATTCCTTCCGCGTATTCGAACTGCTGCTGGATTCCGACGAACGCGAGCGCCGCACGCTCTCGCAGCGGCGCATGTATCGCACGATCGCACCGTGGAGCCAGGAAAACCCGCTGATGTTCCACAAGATCCAATCCGATCCCAAGACCGTGCGCGAGGCCATCGACCAGGCGGCCGAGGTCGGCTTCGAGATGGTCATCATGTCATTCAGCTCCGGATTCGACTTCGAGAGCCGCGACCGGAAATACTGGGAAACCTACAAGGAGCTGGCCGACTACGGCAAAAGCAAGGGAGTCGCGCTGGGCGGCTACTCGCTGCTAGGATCGCGCGGCGCGGCCGATCTCACGGACAACACGCGCGGCGTGCCGGCGATGTTCGGGAAAATGCCCTGCCTCGGTACCCAGTGGGGCCGCGACTACCTGCAAAACATTGTGGATTTCACCAAGCACGCCGGTCTTGGGGTGTTCGAAAATGACGGCTCGTATCCCGGCGACGCCTGCGCTGCCACCGATCACCCGTTCCACCACGGCATTGAGGACTCGCAATGGGTGATGTGGCGCGCCATCACCGGCCAATACCAGGCCCTGCGGGCGCAGGGCGTTTATCTCAACATCCCCGACTGGTATGTGCTTGCCGGTGCTAACAAATGCATGATGGGCTACCGCGAAACCAACTGGAGTCTTCCGCGTGCCGAGCAGGAGATCATCGAGCGCCAGAACATGTTCGACGGCACTTGGACCAAGACGCAGACGATGGGCTGGATGTTCGTGCCGCTCTCGCAATACCACGGCGGTGGCGCGGCGGCGACGATCGAACCGCTCAAGGACCACCTGCCGCACTACGAGGCGCGTTTCGCCGATTTGTTAGGATACGGCGTGCAGGCCTGCTACCGCGGCCCGCAACTCTACGACACGCCCGAAACCAAGGCACTGGTGACGAAGTGGGTGTCATTCTACAAAGCCCACCGCGAGGTGCTCGACCAAGGCGACATCATCCACCTGCGCCGCCCCAACGGTCTCGACTGGGACGGCATCCTGCATGTGAACCCGCAAGGCAAAGAGAAGGCCATGGCCTTCCTCTATAACCCGCTCAATGAGGAAATCGAGCGCGAGATCCGCATGCCGCTTCGCTACTCCGGACTCAGCGGCGAGGCCCAAGTGTCGGTGAACAGCAAGGCTCCGCAAAAGATCGCACTCGACGCAGCGCAAACCGCCACCCTCAAGCTGAAGATCCCAGCGCAGGGAAGGATCTGGGTGTTGTTCAACTAACGGGCTGCCTTGAAATTCGAGAAGAGGAATTCAACCGCAGATGAACGCGAATAAACGCAGATGAAGAACACAGATGAAGAATGGGAAATCGGACGACTCGCATGATCTTATCCCTCTTCCATCTGCGTGCATCCTGTTCATTTGACTCATTCAATAAAGCAATCAGTTCGTCCATGTCCGCTGCGCTCCCATTGCGATTGAAAAATCTTTTGTCCCCTTGCCCATATTCACCCATCTCTTTATCCGTGCTCTCCGTGTCATCAGTGGTCAAAATTGCTGAATCATTCACCTCACCTGAATACAACTTATGAAACCCGCTTATTTCCTGCTGCCTGTCTTTTCGCTGCTTTCCATCAACGCGCAGGCTGACACAAAATTGATCCCTCTGCCTTCGTCGATGAAGGTGTTGGACACCATCCCCCTGACGCTGTCCCCTGACTCCGTGATCGTCGCGGTGAACGGTGCCAAGGACGAGGCGGAGACGTTGGCGAAACTGTTGCGCGCGGCGACGGGTTTCGATTTTCCGGTGAAAACCTCAGGCTCGGGCGCGATCATGCTCGCACTCGATCCCACGCAGGCGCCTGCCTTGGGTAAGGAAGGCTATCGGTTGGAATCGAATGCCAAGGGAGTGAGGATCGTCGCCGCCACACTGGCGGGCTTGTTCCATGGCGGGCAGACGTTGCGCCAACTGTTGCCCCCACAAGCCATGTCTCCCAAAGCGGTCGCGGGCGTGAAGTGGACGGTGCCGGCAGTGTCGATCGAAGATCAACCGCGTTTCGCCTGGCGCGGCTTCATGTTGGACGAGTCGCGGCAATTCTTCGGGATGGAATATGTGAAGCTTACGCTCGACAACATGGCGGCGCTCAAGCTGAACATTTTCCACTGGCACCTCACCGATGACGAGGGCTGGCGCGTGGAGATCAAGTCACTGCCGAAACTAACCGAGATCGGCGCGTGGCGCGGCACCGAGTGTCCGCTCCCCGATGTCCGCGGTGAAAACCACAAACGCTACGGCGGATTCTACACGCAGGAGCAGATCCGCGAGATCGTGGCGTACGCGAAGGAGCGCCACATCGACATCATGCCGGAGATCGACCTGCCGGGCCACGCGCGTGCGATCGTGACCGCGTATCCTGAAACGCTGCCCACCAAGGTCGGCGGTGGTGTTTCCGCACAAGGATTCAAGGGCAACGTGATTTCTCCGGCGCGGCCTGAAGCATTGGCCATCGTGGACAAGATCTACGAAGAGCTTTCGGCTTTGTTTCCCTTTGAATACATCCACATCGGCGGCGATGAAGTGAACCACGAGTCGTGGACGGAATGTCCGCAGATCAAGAAGCTGATGGAGGAGGAGCATCTCGCGGATTTCCATCAGGTTCAAGTCCACTTCACCAAGCGTCTTGAAGGTGTGGTGGCCAGGCATGGCAAGAAGCTCTTCGGTTGGAACGAAATCATGGACGGCAACCTCTACAGTGGCACGGGCATCATGTCGTGGATCGGCACGGGACCCGGCTACAACGCCGCGAAGCAAGGCTTCCCGGTGGTGATGTGTCCGGGACAGCACTGTTATTTCGACATGGGCTACGGTGGTGCCACCGGCGAACCGCCCGCGCACTGGTGGGCGGGCGATGTAAGCGTGGCACGTTCCTATTCCTTCGACCCCCTCGGCGACGGGGGCGATCTCCCGCAGGACGCGAAAGACCGCATCCTGGGTGTGCAGGGCGCGCTTTGGACGGAGTATGTCAGGCCTTGGAAGGGTGACCTCGTGGAGTTCAAAACCTACGCCGAGCATGCGGATTACAAGATCTGGCCGCGCCTTGCCTCGATCGCCGAAATCGGTTGGACCCCGCAGTCGCGGCGGAACTACGATGACTTCAGCAGCCGGCTGGATCACGATTTCTATCAGCGACTCGAAGCCAACGGCACGAATTTCCGCGTCCCTCTGCCGGATGCGGTGACACTCAAGGCGGGATGGATCCAGATGGAAGGTCCGTTCCCGGGCGCGGACGTGCGCTACACGTTCGACGGTTCGGTTCCGACGGAAAAATCCCCGCGCTATGAAAAGCCCTTCGCGCTCGACGGCCGCGATCCCGGCCGCCTGCGTGTCCGCACTTTCCTCGACGGGCGCGGCAGCACGATGATCTCCGGAGCGAAAGCCGAGCCCATCGGCGGGTGGAAGGAAAAGGAGCTGAAGGCGGAGCCCGCGCCGTTCACTTATGATGCGACGGGGAATCTCGCGTCCGCCGGCATCTGGCGGGCGGTTTTCCGCCGCACCGGCGGCGACAAGCCGTTGCGGCTCGACGCCGTTAGCGTGACAGTGAACGGCAAGGTCGTCGCCACGACGAAACCGGAGAATCTGGTGAACAAGAACGACCGCGCGGTGGCCCGCCTCAACATTCCTAACATCTCTCCCAATGCGAAGGTCCAACTCATAGCGACCCTTGCCGCGCCGGAAGGCGACAACGTCAGGGGCGTGGTGACGCTGATGAAATCAGAGCGTCTGGAACCCGCCACCACGGTCACTTCCGAGCTAGCCGGCCACAACGAGAACACCGCCGCGATGGCGGGAGATTGGGATGATGACACGCTGTTCTGGATTGCCAGCCAACCGAAGAAAGGCGTGCTGGCGACGTGGGCGTTCGCGTCTCCGGTTCCGGCACGCAAGATCTCGCTGCCAAGCGGCGATCGGAACGGCATCAAGGACCAATTGGTTGGCGGCAATCTGGAGATCAGCGAAGATGGCAAGGTCTTCCGCAAGGTGGCGGAATTTGCCTACGGCGCGGCGGATGTCGAATTTCCCTCCGCGACAAAAATCAAAGCGCTGCGCGTGAACGCGACCGAGGATCAGAAGACCTGGGTGATCCTGCGCGATCCGCTCATGCGTTGAAACGTGCGATCATTGGGAAACGGAGCTTGAAAAACCTATTAGAAACAATATGGACTTGGATGCAAACGATCCGAAGATGACAACCGGCATCCGGCGGCTCACCCTGATGCCCCGTTCATCCGTTCCATCCGCCTTCAGCGTCCTCAGTCTGGTTCTCTCCGCAGCCACGGCCATGGGCAAAAATCCTCCCGCCGCGGCCATCGGGGGACTCGACAAGAACGGCGACGGGCGGATCAGCATGGAGGAGTTCAAAGCCACCGGCCCGCCGCCGCTCCATCCGCGGATGAAGCAGGTCTTTGATGCCATGGATAAGGAACATGCCGGCTCGCTCACCTACGAGGACACGGGCAAGGTCATTGCCACTGTCAGCGGCGTGATGCCCAAGATGAAACCCGACCTCGGCGGGTCGTTCACCCCGGTCGGGTTGGAAGTGAATCCGCGCACCAACCGCGCCTTCGTCAAGGTGACCATCAACGGCCTGACCGGCACCTTCCTCTTCGACACCGGCACCTCCGACACCATCATCCACCCGGACTTCGCCAGACGCGCCGGTGTGGACTTTGTGGAAATCTGCCAGACGATCACCGCCGGAAACATGGGCAAGCCCGGCGACTCCGTCTCGCTCGTCCGGATCCCCGAGCTCGCCATGGGAGACGGCCGTTTCAAGGACTTCCATGCGGTGCTCAGGAATGCCAAGTCCGCGAGTTACGAAACCGGCGGGCCGATCGACGGCGTCCTCGGCGGCAATGTCATTTTCGCCAAACCTGTCACGCTCGACTTCGCGCAGGGTCGGATCAGCTACGAACCGATGGAGGCCGCGCAGGCCGACATGTCGTTCCAACTCCTCAAGGACGCCGCCAGGGTGCCGGCTGTGGAGGCCGACATCGACGGGGTGACGGTCCGTCTCATGTTCGACTCCGGTGCCGCCATCAACGATGCGCTTTTGATCAACGAAGGCTACCATACCGCCTTCCGCCAGTTGGCCGGCGATCCCGCGGCCAGGACCTACACCGCCCGCAGCGTGCGCGTCGGCGGGCACGAAATCCTCCGTCAGATCCCATGTCTGCTCAAACCCTTCGAATGGTCGGTGGCGGGAAGTATGTTTTTTAACAGGCACCTCATCACGGTCGATCTCCAGGCCGGCAAACTTCTCATTCGACAAAACGCACCATCATCCGATAAACAAACCACCCGACCCTAACCATACCTATGAAATCCACGATCCAACTGGCAGCCGCGCTGCTCGCACTCACAGTCATCATTCCCGCCCGCCTCGCTGCCGAACCGGCGAACGGGGCAGAGTCCGCGCAAGCGGCGGTGAAAGCCCTCAAGGTCGGCGACCCCGCGCCCGGCTTCAAGGTTTCCCAATGGTATAAGGGAGACCCCATCACACTCGATGACAAGGGCACTTTCATCGTCGAGTGCTGGGCCACCTGGTGCGGTCCCTGCGTCGCGGCGTTTCCCCACCTGAGCGAAATCGCCAAGGCCAACGAAGGGAAGATCACCGTTGTCGGCGTGAACGTCTGGGAGAAGAAAAAGCCCGAGGAAGTGAAAACCTTCGTGGACGGCCAGGGAGACAAGATGAGCTATCACGTCGCCTCCGATGGCGAGGGCGTCATCGCCAATGACTGGCTCAAGGCCGCCGGCCAGAACGGCATTCCCTGCGCCTTCGTGGTGAGCAAGGGCAAGGTCATGTGGATCGGCCACCCGGCCACCCTCGAGCAGAAGCTGTTGGATTCGATCGTGGACGGCAGCTTCGATGTCGCCGCCTTCGCCAAGGCCAAGGAAGCGGAGGAGGCTCCTGCAAACTACTTCAACCAAAACGTCGTGCCGCTGCTCAGCAAAAAGGACAACGCCGGAGCCATCGGCGCGCTCGAGAAGATGAAGAAGGAATTCCCCGATCAGGCCAAGATCATCGACGGCCACATCGAGCGGCTCAAGGCCCAACTGCCGAAAGAATCCAATTGAGCCGAAGTCACCCGCGCCGATCGCAGGAATCGGAGCGGGGAAGCCGGGCGGCCAGCCAAGGATGCGGTGAAGCCGATGAACCGCTGGCGGAATGCCCCGGGGATTAGCCGTGGGAACAAACCACGCGAATTTCATCGCGGCGGAGGTAGCGGGCATTTAACCCGTGGCCGCACCTTATGTCGGAATCCGGAAACAGCGTGGAAGAATGCCAAGGTCCGGCGGAGGTGAGCCTGGGTGGAAAACTCGCAGGGTTGTCGCTGCCGCGGCAGGTGTTCGTGCTCGCGATGTGGCCTCTGCTGGAGCAGGTGCTGGCTTTTTTTGTGGGGCTCACCGACCTGCTGATCTCGGGCCGCATGGCCGAGGGTGCGGAACGGGTGGCGGTCCTCGACGCGATGGGCCTCGGTGGATATGTCGCGTGGTTTTTCAACATCCTCCAGGGCGCGGTGGCCACCGGCGTGATGGCCTTGGTTTCACGCGCGATCGGCGGGCGCGACACGCCGTTAGCTAACCGAACCCTCGGCCAGGGGTTGTGGCTCGGGATCGCCGCGGGCTTCGGGTCGCTGATCCTGCTCCAGTCCGGCATCACCCTGCTCATCCGCTGGATCGGGCTAAGTCCGGAGGCGGCGGTCCAGGCGGAGAAATTCCTGCGGGTGCTCGCTCTATCGGGTCCGTTCAGCGGCGCGCTGTTCGCGGTGAACGCCGCCCTCCGCGGCGCGGGAGACACCCGCACGCCGTTCCTCGCAATGATCGTGGTGAACCTCGTGAACATGGCCTTGAGCTTGTCCTTCGTGTTCGCTCCCCCACCCTTCGGCGGTCATGGCATCGCGGGGATCGCCAGTGGCACCGTCTGCGGATGGGTCGCCGGATTGCTGGTTTCAATCCTGTTGGTGGGGCGGGGCGGAAAAAACGGCATGCATTGGTCGCGCGCGAGTTTGAGGCCTCATGGAGAGACGCTGAAGCGCATCATCCGGGTGGGTGCGCCACAATCGCTGGAGATCGCCGTGATGTGGCTGATCCACGCCTTCGGCATCAAGGTGATCGCCGGCCTGAAGGACGATGGGGCGTTAGGCGCGCACATTCTCGCGATCCGTGTGGAATCCATGAGCTTCCTGCCGGGCTTCGCCATCGCCACGGCCGCCGCCGCTCTGGCCGGACAATACCTCGGTGCCGGCTCACGCGAAATGGCGGTGAAGGCGGTCCGGATTTCATGGAGATCCGCCGTCATCTTGATGAGCGCGATGGGGGTGTTCTTCGTTTTCGGCCGCGGGATGCTGATCGGCTGGATGGCACCCGGCAGCGAACTCCATCTGCGGCTTGCGGCGCCACTGCTCGTCGTCTGCGCCACCGCCCAGCCGTTCTTCGCCACCTGCATCATTTTGAAAACATCGATGCGCGGCGCGGGTGCCACCCACATCGTGATGCGCTGGTCGTTCGGCAGCATGATCTTCTATCGGGTCTTCGTGCTGTGGGTGATGGCGCAAATGGGTGCGGCCACCCTCACGCGGGTGTGGATCGTGCTGTCGCTGGATCTGCTCACCCAGGCGCTGATCTTCACCCGCCTGCATTTCCGCGGGAAGTGGCTGGATGCCAGCGTCTGAAACACTTTTCGAAATATCCCCAACCGGGTGAAACAGCCGCATCCGCAAGGGCGTATCGGTCGCCCAATCTTCCGCCATGTATCGATCCTACGCCTGTTTTTTCCTGACATTATTCGCGCTCGCCACCTCGCTCTCCGCCAAGGAGCAACCACGTGCCGGACACGTTTTCATCATCAGCTTCGACCAGGCCTCGCCCGCCGGTATCGCCAAGGCGGACATGCCGCAGTTCAAGCAAATGGCCGGACAGGGTGCCCACACCTGGGAGGCCTTCACGATCGTCCCAAGCCTGACCCTGCCGTCCCACACGTCGATGCTCACCGGCGTCGGCATTCAAAAACACCAAATTGACTGGAACGACTATCAGCCGGCAAAAGGCCAGGTGAAGATCCCCACCATTTTCAGCCTCGCCAAGGCACAGGGCTTCACCACCGCCATGTTCGTGGCCAAGGAAAAATTCCAGCATCTCAATCTGCCCGGCAGCGTCGATCTGTTCTATTGCCCGCCCAAGGACCAGGACCCGGTCTGCGGCAATGTCGCCGCGGAGTTCGCCAAAAACGTCGGCACCCTCAAGCCCGGCCTGTGTTTCATCCACTTCGGAGATCCCGACGTGAAGGGGCACGAATTCGGCATCAACTCGCCCGAGAAAATGCAGGCCTTCGCGGATACGGACAAGGCACTCAAGGTGATCCTCGATGCGGTGGACAAGGCGGGACTGACGCAATCCAGCGTGTTCATCCTAACGGCGGACCATGGCTGTCACGACATCAAGGACAGCAAAGGCATCACCCGCGGCACACATGGCAGCTCATCGACGGACGATGTCACGATCCCGTGGATTGCCTGGGGCAAGGGCGTGAAGCCGGGATTTTCCATCACCACGCCGGTCGTCCAGTATGACACCGCCGCCACAGCGCTGTGGCTGCTCGGGGTGCCTGTTCCGGAATATTTCTGGGGCCGCCCGCTGACCAGCGCGTTCGTACCTTGAGAGCAGCAGCAGTGGAGCGTCTTGCCCGGCGGCTTGGATGACGCCCGCCAACTGAAGAAGCAATAAAAACCGGGGAACACGCTAACAAGCGAAAGAATGGATGAGGGGGTATTGGACCGAGCACAAAATCCTGGGTTCCACATGCCCGACTTTTCCAAATGTGCGGACCATGTGGCGTAAAATACAGAGGTTTTGACGAGGAGGGCGCAGTAAGCAGTAACCGCGCAAAGGCCAACGAGAACAAAAGGAGACGGGGCAGTCAACGTAGCTTTTCGGCACTCATGCGCGGGACTGGATGGACTAGGGTCCCCCTCCTCCCCGATTGAACATTTTTTTGCGATTTGCCTCAGGCAAGAATGTCTTTAACGACCGTGCCGCGAACATCAGTTAGACGGAAGTGACGCCCTTGATGGAAGTAGGTGAGCTTCGTGTGGTCGACGCCGAGCTGGTTGAGGATGGTGGCATGCAGATCGTGGACGTGGACGGGATTTTCGATGATGTTATAGCCGAAATCGTCCGTCGCGCCATGGACGATGCCGGGCTTGATGCCTCCACCTGCCATCCACAATGAGAAACAACGGGGGTGATGATCGCGGCCGTAGTTGGTCGGAGTGAGCACGCCTTGCGAATAGGCGGTGCGGCCGAATTCACCGCCCCACACGACAAGCGTGTCTTCGAGCATGCCGCGTTGCTTGAGGTCTTTCAGCAGCCCGGCACAGGGTTGGTCGACCTCCTTGGCGAGACCGGGAAGCACACCGGGGAGGTTGGCGTGGCTATCCCAACCGGGGTGATAGAGTTGGATGAAACGCACGCCGCGTTCTGCGAGGCGACGCGCTTGCAGGCAGTTCGCGGCGAAGGTCCCCGGCTTCGCGACGTCCGGGCCGTAGAGATCGAGCACGTTCTTCGGTTCGCCCTCGATCGAGGTGGCTTCCGGCACGCTCGTCTGCATGCGGTATGCCATTTCATACTGGGCGATGCGCGATTCGATTTCAGGGTCGAGTTCATTTTCAAACGACACCTGGTTGAGTCCGGCGAGCTTGTCGAGGAGCGCGCGCCGCCCGCTGCCGCAGATGCCGTCCGGGTTGGTGAGATAGAACACCGGCTCCGTGCCGGAGGAGAAGCGCACCCCCTGGTAACGTGAATCGAGGAAGCCGCTGCCCCACAGGCGCGCGTAAAGCGGCTGATCGGTCGGCTTCTTGGTCACGAGCACGGCGAAGGAGGGCAGGTTTTCGTTCATGCTGCCGAGACCGTAATGGACCCAGGAGCCCATACTCGGCCTCCCCGCGATCTGCGAACCGGTCTGCATGAACGTCATCGCGGGATCGTGGTTGATCGCCTCGGTGAACATCGATTTCACCAGACAGATGTCATCGACCATCGCGCCGGTGTGTGGCAGCAGATCGCTGACCATGGTACCGTTTTTGCCGCGCGGGCTGAACTTGAACTGCGATCCGGCGAGCGGCAGCGAAGACTGGTTCCCGCTCATGCCGGTGAGGCGTTGTCCGGCGCGGACGGAATCGGGGAGCTGTTCGCCGTTGCGCTGGCGCAGCAGCGGTTTGTCATCCCAGAGATCGTGCTGGGCCGGACCGCCGCTCATGAACAGATAGATCACGCGCTTCGCTTTGGGCGCGAAACCGGGCAGCGAGGACGCCAGCGTTTCCGCTGCGGTGGCCCGATCTCCGAGCAGCGAACCGAGCGCGAGTCCGCCGAGGCCGGCGGACATGCGGGAGAAGAAATGGCGGCGGGTGATGAAAAATGGATCGGCCATGGGTCAGCGGAGGGTGATGGCTTCGTCGAGGTTGAGCACGGCATTGGCCAGTGCGGCGGAGGCGGCGAGTTCGACCACCGGCAGATCAGCCGGTGCCTTGAGATCGCCGACTTTCAGGTAGGCTTCCGCCGACTTCGGATCGGTTTGGAACGTCGTGAACTGGGAATCGTAGAGCTCTTTGAGAAGTTGGCTTTCTTTCGGGACTGGCGGGCGGTCGAGAGTCTCGCGGAAGACCCAGTTCGCGCGCTCTTCCGGGGTGGCTCCGCCTTCCTTCATCATCCGGATCGCAAGGGCGCGGGAGGCTTCCACAAACTGCGGATCATTGAGCATCACCAACGGCTGCAGCGGGGTGTTAGTCTGCTGGCGTCTCACGGCGCAAACCTCGCGACCAGGCGAATCGAACGCCAGCATCCCGGGTGGCGGTGCGGTGCGGCGCCAGAACGTATACATGCTGCGTCGATAGATCGAGGGGGCGGCGTCGCGGGTGTAGGCCGGCAGGAAACTGTTCAGCGCCTTCCATGTTGCGGCTTCAGGAAGATAGGGCTTCACCGAGGGACCGCCGATAGTGGGATTGAGCAAGCCGGAGAGAGCCAGCGCTTGGTCGCGCAGATCTTCCGCTGACAGGCGCTTGGCCGGCCCGCGGGCGAGGAGGATGTTTTCGGGATCCTTTTCCCGCAAGGCGGGCGGGGTCTTCGAGTCCTGCCCGTAGGTCGCGCTGAGCACGATCTGGCGGCAGAGGCGCTTCATGTCCCAGCCGTGAGTGATGAAATCCCGTGCGATCCAATCGAGCAATGCCGGGTGGGATGGCAGTTGCCCTTGGAGCCCGAAGTTTTCCGAAGTGGCGACCAGCCCGCGGCCAAAGAAATGCTGCCACGCGCGATTCACTTGGACGCGTGCGGTGAGCGGATGATCCGGCTTCACCAACCATTGAGCGAAGCCCAAGCGGTTCCGCGGGAGATCCGGTGGCATCGGAGGTAGCGCGGCGGGCGTCGCACGAGAGAGTGGATCACCGGTCGGCGCATCGTAAGCACCGCGCGCCAGGATGAAGGCAGGGCGCACCTCCTTCATTTCCTCCATCACCGGCAGTTCCCGCAGCGGGTCGAAAGCAGCACGTTTCGAACGGCGCAGCACCTGCAGGTCGGTGATGCTTTTACGGACGTCCGGATCGACCGCGGTGAAATAGTAATTGCGCAGCTTCGCCAATCCGGTTTCATCGCGCGGGGTCGCGGCGATGTGATCCGACAGCGACCGGTCCGCATGCAGTGCCTCGACTTCAAACGGGCTGATCGCGCGGCTGTAGAGGCGGATGTCATCCACTACCCCACCCTTCAGGCCGGTGTCGCGGATGCGCTCGCCGAAGGTAAAACCGGATCCGCTGCCGCAATTTTTCACCAGATGGTCGCGCACCGTCTCCACCGCGAGGGGCTGGCCGTTAAGGAAGATTTTCAATCCCGCAGCGCGGCCGGAACCGTCGTAGGTAACCGTCACATGCGTCCACTCTCCGGGCGGCAACGGCTTCAGCGTGCGGACAGCGGCGCAATTGCCAGGCCACTCCCGGGAGACCATCCAGCGCAAGTCACCATCCTCTAGCAGAAGCTCGAAACCATTGTAACCCGGATCACTCCCGGCACTGTTATGGAACACCACCTGACGCTTTGCGGAAGCTCCCGGTTTCAGCCAGAACGCCATCGAGACGGGATCCTCCTGATTCGTAACTCCGACGTTGCCGAGGTTCAGCGGATCATCCCCGGTGAAGGAGAGAGCCTGTCCGCGGTGCCCGGGGACGAGGACGTTTTTAGGATCGTTGCCCGCCGGCTTGCCTCCTTCCACCGTGTTGGCGAACTGATTTTTGTCGGCGGCATCGAGATCATACGAACCGGCGAGTTCGGCCGACGGAGCGGTGGGCGCGGCCAGCCATTCCTGGAAGGCCGGTTCCTTTTGTGTGCGGAGCGTGGCGACCGTGTCCTCGCCTTGAATTACCGCGGCCGTGCGCTCGGCAATGACCTTGTCTTGTTCCTGTGTAGTCAGCAGCAGAGAGGGATTCGGCTGGATCGGGGCGTTGCCGTGGAGCAGACCCCATTCGTCGATCGAGTTGAAGAAGGCCCCCATCGAATAATAGTCCTTCTGTGTGAGCGGATCGTATTTGTGATCGTGACAGCGGGTGCACTCCATGGTCAGGCCGAGGAAGGCGGTACCGACGGTATGGACGCGGTCGGAAATGCCTTCCTGACGGAACTCGGCTTCCGTGCTGCCGCCTTCCTGGGTCTTGCGGTGGATGCGATTGAAGGCGGTGGCGATCCTCTGCTCGCGGGTCGGATTCGGGAGCATGTCCCCGGCGAGCTGCCAGATGATGAATTGGTCCCAGGAAAGATTCTGATTGAGCGCACTGATCACCCAGTCGCGGTAAGGCCAGGCGTTGGTGTCGATATCCGACTGGTAGCCGAATGAATCCGCGTAGCGGGCGACATCGAGCCAATCGACTGCCATCTTTTCGCCGTAACGCGGCGAGGCGAGGAGCCGGTCCACCGCGCGTTCCCTGGCACCGTCGGCCTTGTCGGAGAGAAACGCATCGACCTCGGCGCGGGTGGCGGGAAGCCCCGTTAGATCCACGGTCACACGGCGCAGCCAGCGCTCGGCGGAGGCCTGCGGGGCGGGCGTGAGCTTTTCCTGATCGAGGCGGGCGGCGATGAACTTGTCCATTTCGCCTTTTGCCCATGTGCCGTCCTTAGGCTGCGGAATGGGAATGGAGACGGGGAGGGCGGTGAAAGACCAGTGCGGTTCATACACCGCGCCGGCCTCAATCCATCGGGCCAGCAGGTCCCGCTCGTGGTCGTTGAGCTGGCGTGGCGATTTCGGCGGAGGCATGATTTCCTTCGGATTCTTGTCGTGAATCCGCTGCACCAGTTCGCTTTGCGCCGGTTTGCCGGGAACGAACGCGTCTGCCTTGATCGCGGCGTCACGCACATCGAGGCGCAGATCGGCCTCGCGGGTGGCGGAGTCCGGACCGTGGCAGTGGAAACACTTGTCGGAAAGGATCGGCCGGATGTCCTTGTTATAGGTAGGAACAGGTTCCGCCGCGAATGCCATCGCAGGCATCAGCAGGCCGAGCCACGGCCCGCAGCCAACGCCGGATAGATTGCTGGATTTAGTTCGATCCATGGGCGTCACTTCATCTGCTTGAACTTGGACGAAGGGCCGTCGTATTCGACGAAGTTGTGGGCGAACGTGCCGTCCGGGTACAACACGAAATTCGTGAACACCGGAGGAAAGTGAAAATAGGCGCCTTCCCACCAACCGCCCGAGACGGCACCACCGCAAATATAGGTGACCTTGTCGATCTTGCAGAGGTCCACGAGGTGATTGTGACCGCTCAATGCCAGAGTCACATGCGGACAGGTGTAAAACAACTCGCGCCATTCGTTGCTCGCGCCCAGCGTTCCGCCGCACAATTGGCCGGTGACGCTGAGAATGGGGGCATGGGTCACGATGCAGGTCGGCATTTCTTCTTTCAGCTCCGCGACCAGCCAGTCCCATTGCTCTTTGTCGAGCGGAGATCCGGTGATTCCGAACACATCCAGCATCAGGAATTTCCAGCCCTTCATTTTCCAACTATAATACCGGCTGGGCATTTCATAGCCTTCGATTGCCAGGGACTTCTGATCCAAGCCCTCGGGGTGCACCAGCCATAGGTCGTGATTGCCGATCACGCTGTGGTGCGGCACCCTCACCTTTTCCTTCACGAGCGCCTTCCAGTTGGCGAATTGCGCGCGGGCATTGGCTTCGAGGTGTCCGCCGTCCACGGATTGATCCACGGCAAAAACATTGTCGCCGCCGAAAACGAATGCGTCCGGCTTGAACTGGTTGGCGAGATCGAACGCGGCCCGGATCCGCTCCTGATGGTGGAACTGGTCGTTGGAAAGACGGGGAATATCGTTGCCATTCGGCAGATGCGAGTCCGTGAGAAAGCTGATCCGCAAAATGTCCGAAGGTTTGTACCGCGCCGGGCCGCGCGGGTCCTGCGAGACGGCGGCGGCTGCCGGGAGCATCCCCGCAAATCCTGTTAGTCCGGCGGCTGAGATGAAAGTTCTGCGGGTTGTCGGCATGATGGATTCGTTGATATCGGAAGATGCCTGAGGAATTTACCACGGTGAATCGTGATTACACGGCATGTCGCTTTGACCTTACGATCCCCACGCTCCCGCGTCACATACTGGATTACTCAAAACCGCATACCGATTTAACATTTCTGCGGCTCGCAACAGGTTCAACCCGCGCCCTGTGGGATACACCTTGACTATCAAAACCCGGATGAAATCCTCACGCCATCACACGGATGGTAATTTCAAGTCGGACGGTTTTCCTATGACAACGTGACCGGGCATAATGATGTTAGCATCACTCTCGGATATTCCCGTCCGTTGAAAACCTCATGACCGCGTTTCCCTGCCTGCCGCTCCCTCACACGAAAAAACCATCACCCCATGTTCACCTCTTCCCACCTCCGCAGCACCCTCGCCATCGCGGGCATTTCCCTCGTGCTGCCCATTGCTACGGCCGGTGAACCGGAAGCTGGGTCAGCCCCCTCACCCGTCCGGCAATGGTTCATCGACTCGCTCAAGGGTGAACGCATGCCGCTGCCGGACAACCGGACCCTCGCTGCCCGGGAAACCGCGGACGCGCAGGCATCACTCTGGGCCGACTACAAGGCCGCCGCCCTCGCCATCGGTTGGGACAAGGAAATCGCCCCGGCACCGGTGGTTCCGAAAATGCCATCCGTGGAGGAACTCCGGAAGTTACCGCCCGGCGAACGCCCGCCACAGCCCCAGTTTGAGGCGTCGGTCATCCCTTGTGGCGGAGAAACGATGCCCTATCTGTTATTTTCTCGCGGCGAACGTCCGGCCAAGGGTTTCCCGATGTTCATCCAAACCCACGGCGGTGGCAGCACCGATGAAAAACTGGCCGGTCCCCACGGATGGGAGGTGAATACCCGCGACTGGAAAGCCCAGGTCGGCGTCTGCCTCTTCAAGCTGCCGGAAGGGCTCTACTTCGTCCCGCGCATGGCCAATGACAACAAGGGCCGCTGGTGGTTCAAACACAACCACATCGCCTTCGACTATATCATCCGGCGCGCGATCCTCTTTCGTGATATCGATCCCGACCGCATCTACATGATGGGCATTTCCGAGGGAGCCTACGGCACCGAGGCGCTCACTCCGTTCTGGGCCGACCGCTTTGCCGGTGGTTGCGCGATGGCGGGCGGAGCCGGCGGCGGCGAACGTTTCTATAACCTCCGCAACACCGCCTTCCGCAACGATACCGGTGAAAACGACACCATGTTCGATCGCATCAAACTGGCCAGGACCACCCACGAATATCTCGACAAATTGAAGCAGGCCGATCCCTCGGGCTACGACCACTCGCTCTCCATCCAAACCGGCCGCGGCCACGGCGTCGATTACCAACCCGGCCCGGCCTGGATCGCCACCAAAACCCGCAATCCCCGGCCAGCAAAAATCTGCTGGTTCGATTACGCGTTGGACGGTGAGCGCCGCACCGATTTCTCCTGGCTCTCGCTGGCCAAAGCCCCCGAGCGCGATACCCTGATCACTGCCGGGATCGACCGCACCGGCAATGTCATCACCGTGAGCGCCCGCGTCAATCCGTCGGACCTGGCCAAGGACTCACCGATCAACGACACGACCACCCCGCCGCCAGCCGACCTCCGGATTCCCTATACCGGCAACACGCTCACCGTCCATCTCGACGACCAACTCCTCGACCTCGACAAGCCCGTCACTGTGATGCTCAACGGCCAACAAGTCTTCTCCGGCACCGTCGAGCGGAAACTCGCGAACATCGCGGGAGACATCGTCCGCCATGGTGATCTAGGCCGAATCTTTCCTGCAAGATTGGAACTAAAACTCTGATAGGAGATCGGGGATATGAAGAGGAGGAATTCGCTTGCAACTAACGTTTTCCATCCACCATCTCCCCCCCTCTTCCTCTGCGCCCACTTCGCGACCTTTGCGACCTTTGCGCCTTTGCGGTTATCCACTACGAACCCAGCATCGATACAGGAACGCCTACCTATCCCAGATCAGACTTGCCGCGAGACGCGCCAACAACGGCCTGCGGCGAGACGCCGCAGCCACTATTTTTCATCTCCTATCCACTATCCACTATCCACTATCCACTATCCACTATCCACTATCTACCATCTCCATCATGAATAAACTCATCCCACTCATCACCGCAGCCGCGTTCATCACGTCATCCGCCTCTCACGCTGCCGAGAAGCTCAAGGCCCTGATCGTCGACGGCCAGAACAACCACGCGGCCTGGCCGAAGTCCACGATCATCATGCGCGATTACCTCAGGGAAAGCGGACTTTTCGAGGTGGACATCGCCCGCACGAAATTCACTTGGAACGGCAAACAGGAGGGCGCATTCCTGCCGCTCGCCGGGGTCGGACCCACCGAGGACCTGCCGCAGGCCAAGGCCGATCCGGACTTCAAACCGGATTTTTCCAAATACAACGTCGTCATCTCGAACTTCGGCTATCAGGCCGCACCGTGGCCGGAAGAAACCCAGCGCGCTTTCGAAAAATACATGCGCGACGGCGGCGGCTTCGTCTCCGTCCATGCGGCCGATAATAGTTTCCCCGACTGGCCGGAGTATAACAAGATGGTCGGCCTCGGCGGTTGGGGCGGGCGCACGGACAAGCACGGACCCTATGTTTACATCGACCGCGACGGCAAGGTCGTCCGCGATCCCAAGCCCGGCCCATGTGGCACGCATGCCGCGCTCAATGATTTCCTCATCACCACCCGCAGCCAGGCCTCCCCCATCACCAAGGGCCTGCCGGAAAAGTGGATGCACGCCTCGGACGAATGTTACTCGCTGCTCCGCGGTCCGGCCGAAAACATGGAAATTCTCGCCACCGCCGCCGAGGGCCCGAATCTCCGCGATCAAGGGCGCAACGAACCGATGCTCATGACCATCGGCTACCACAAGGGCCGCGTTTTCCATACCACCCTCGGCCACCACGCCGCGTCCTTCGAGTGCGTCGGCTTCAAGGTCACCTTCCTGCGCGGCACCGAATGGGCGGCGACCGGCAAAGTCACCCTCACCGCCATCCCCGAGAATTTCCCGAAGGCGGACACGGTCTCGAAGATACCGTATTCCGCTCCGGCGAAATGAGCTGCCGATAGACTTCCTGCAACCCGCCACCACCCGCGAGCGTTTTCAGTGGTTCTGATTCCGGACGGCGTCGCGGATGGGGCGCTTCCTGCTCGATTTCAAGGACTGACCCTCTGAGGCGAACCCGGTGTAGATGGGAAACTGCCGCTAAACGATTCACCATTCTTCCTCGAGCGTCTTGCCACGGGATGGTGGTTTGACTGGAGGAGGAAGATTCGGCTGCCGGATGGGTTGCTCGGCGGATAGCATGCGGATTTTACGGAGCCCCATGAATGTCCCGAACAGCAGGCCTCCGAGCAAACCGGTCTGAAGATACAATTGCACTCGTGGCGAAGCCGGGACATCGGCAATCTCCGGCAATTCGAGAACCGGCAAAATGGGCCGTTCAGACCGCGGATCTCCCGCTAATTGTCCTGTCGCGTTTTGGTGAAACTTCCAGTGAAGTTGAAACGATTCTGATTTCCACAACTCCGACGCCGGTGCAGAACCGTTGGCGGCCAAGAGGGGAATCATACGGTAATTACTAGAGTTGATGGCGTCCCGAGCGTCATTCTTCATCAGGTCTTCCACCTTTCGGCGATCCTGCGCCAGTTTCAGATAAGATTCAGTCCGCAATGGCAAATCCGTGGAATGTTGAGCCAACGATACCTCCTCATCCATATTGCGAAACAGCCACATCAACTCATTCGCGATTTCATACGCGGCGAATTTCCACGGATGCTCCACGGTGATCACCACAGCACCACGGATGGCGGTGATCTGTGTATGTTTACAAAGATCCGCAATCTTCTCGGCGGTGGGTTCCCCTTCGAGCTTGTCCGCTGTCAGCCGCAATGCCTGAGCCGCGTGGATCGGCGACAATGGCACCGTCCCACTCCGAGTTTCGTTGGAGGCCAACACCGTCCGCGACCGATACAGTTTCGGCCGGCTGAAACAAATCACAGAGCCAATCACCAAGCCTGCCATCATCCACCCAGCAACACGATAGACCACGGCCATGAATTTTTCAATGTCGCTTGGATCATGCATTTCGTGGGATTCGATCATCGGATTTCGAGACAGCCTATCTTGACCCGGCCCTTCCCCGCAAGCGGGAGTTCCGATTACCAAGGAGTGCTCACCTACAAGGGCGGTATCAATGGCGCGAACCACCCGACGGTCTGGTGGCATCCCGAAAAGTCCGGCGGCTCAACCTGGCCGCAGAGTGGCATTTACGGATTGTCCAGTAGCAGATGCTCACTTGGGAATTGCCACCGGCTTCCTGCGGGGACGAAATGTCGGTGTGAAATGGATCCTCCTACTCTCCCTCGCGAACCTCGCCGCCGGCGAACCACTCAGCTACGAATGCCGCTTTTCCAGCGAGGCACCCGTGATCGACGGCGACCTCGGCGACGTGGCTTGGAAAGCAATTCCGTGGACCAGTGATTTCCTCGACATCATTGGCAAGCAGGCAGCCGATCCGCGCTTCCGCACCCGCGCCAAAATGCTGTGGACTGCGGATGGCCTCTATGTCGCTGCGGAATTGTCGGAGCCGCATGTCTGGGGCACGCTCAAGGAAAAGAACGCGATCATTTTCCATGACAATGATTTCGAAATCTTCCTCGATCCCGATGGCGACACACTCAACTACCACGAGTTCGAGATCAACGCTCTCGGGACGATCTGGGAGCTCACCCTCGACAAGCCGTATGCAAAAGGCGGCACCGCCGTCCATGGAACCAACCTTCCCGGGCTCAGGAGCGCGGTGAAAGTCCAAGGCACGCTCAACAACCCGGGCGATACCGATGTCGGATGGACCGTGGAAGTTTTCATGCCTTGGAAGGACCTTGCCCTCTATCAAGGGAAATGCAGCTCACCTCCGCATCCCGGCGACACCTGGCGGATCAACTTTTCCCGCGTGGAATGGAAGCACGAGGTCGTGGGCGGTAGCTATCAGCGCATCCCCCGCCACGGCAGCAAGATCCCGGATGGCGGGCATCCTGAGGACAACTGGGTTTGGAGTCCGCAGGGCGTGATCAACATGCACGTCCCGGAGCAATGGGGGCGTCTGGTGTTTGTGAAGCCACAAGCTCAAGGCCAGTGACGTCTTGGACGCGGGATGAAGAGGAAGAGGGGACAATAAGGTCCCCCTTCCTTATGAAGCACGATGTTAGTCTGCGGGGACTGATTCCAGTTAGCCCCTGTCGTCACTGGGAGGATTCTTTTACCAATGCCACACGGAAACCATACATCGGGTGAGTAGAATCCGGAGCAAACCTACGCACCCCGGATCGGCAGCCTTCAGCGACGGCCCGATAGCATCCTCCGCGCTGAGGGGGGGAAATGCCCGGCTTGCCAACGATGTCGGCACCCGGTCTGCACCACTCGAACAAATTGCCATTCATGTGGTGAAACCCCCAGATATTGGGCTTCAGGTCGCTTGATGTCATGAACTTCGCCTCGTCCTTACCCGGCCAGTAATGATTGGCGATTTGATCCACGGGAAGAGGGAACTCCCCCTTCGTTCCGGCACGGCAGGCATATTCCCACATCTCCTCGGTCGGTAATTTGTAAACATATCCGGCGGGAAGCTTTCCCTTCTGCGTCTCGCGTTCGGTCAGCCTCCGGCAAAACTCCTCCGCCTCCTTGTAACTCACTCCGCCAACGGGATCTTCAGGTGGCCTCCGGACGCGATTGCTCCCGTCCACAAAATCAGGATTCTCCTTCATCAGCACCAGCCACTGCCCGACCGTTGTTTCCATCCCGGCCAAAGCATACGGCTCAGTGATCGTGATTTTCTTGAACTCGTCTTCCTTGCGCGTTTCAAGTTCCATGATCTCACCCTTCTCAACGCGTATCATCGTGATCCCGGCAGAGTTCACGGACGTTTCCGGCAGCTCCGTTGCGGACGCCATTCCTTGGATACCCACGAAACATGAAAATGCGAGCCCGTTGAGGGCAACCGCAGTAAGAAATCCAGTCATGAGTTTCTGATACACTCCGCATATAGAATACGAAGACAAATCCGTCACTCTGGTCCACGCAAGCACACAAAAGTGCAGTTCAATTGCCATTTTGGATTACCGGTAGTTTTCCCGGGTCCAAATCAAAGCGTTGGTGAAGGCGCGGCCAAGACGTTGGCTGACCATGTCCACGTCATAGCAATTTTCGTCCACCACACCGCTGGCGACGCTTTTGAGATAGGCCCTCGCTCCATCCAAATTTCTCAGGAACGAATTCGGCGTAGAATGTCCTTTCTTCATGCCGGAAACGAGTTTCTCCCGCGTTACGCCCAGCCGCCTCTCCAGGTCGGCGGCCTTCGCCTTGGTCACCTCGGAGACCGGCACCCTGATGGATCCCGGTCTGCCTTCAACCTGCAACGCCTTCAGATCAGTTTTCCCGACGATTTCGAAGTATTGTCGATCCACTTCCAGATACTCGGTCGCAATGGCGATCATCTCATCGATAACCTCCAAATAAGCCGGGTCCATTTTCGCCTCGCGGAAAATCTGACCGATCGGCGGCAGTTTGATGAGTTGATCGGCGGCGTATGTCGAGCGGCCCTGACCAAGATTGTTATAGAGGACAATCATCCCTTCAAAGTCATGATGGCCGTAGATTTCCTGGGCCGTATCCCGGATATACCGCCCTTTTCTAACTTGCATCTCGTGCCGGGCGGGCTTCGCCGGCGTCTGCGCGTTCAAGGTGACCGGAAGGAAAAGCGTGGCCAATGCCAAGAAGAGCAGGCGGTTGTTAATCGGTCTCATTTTCCCCTACGGATTTCCATTTCCTGCTCAAGGAACGGCTACCACCTTCACCCGGATGAAGCGGCTCGCTGCGGAGCTTTGGGTGAAGTTGTCGCGCACGATGAGCTGGTTGGTGGTGTTGCTTTCAATGGTGGTGTTGGCGGAGGACCAATCGTTGAGCGCGCCGCAGGTTTCCACGACGTAGGTCAAGCTGGTGGCTCCGGGGTTCTTCGGCACGGTGATGCGCAGGTGCTGGCCGTCGACGAGCGCGGTGGTGTCGCAGAAGACGGGGCTGACGTTTCCGGAGCTCGGGTTGGTGTTGAACGCGTATTCCAAAAGATTGCAGAGTCCGTCACTATCAGGATCGCCCCCCGGAGGATTGGCACCGGGGCTGGCGTTGCCGAAACGGGCGGTTTCCCAAGTATCGAGGATACCGTTGTTGTTAGCGTCCGGATTGGTTTGCGCGGTGTAGGCGAGCACCAGGTTGTTGCCGGATTGTTGGACCGCCCAAGTGCCATGGGGAAGGGTGAGGCCGCTGGTATCGAGGGTGAACTTGTCGGCGCTGAAGCCGGTGATGCCGGAGGACGTCTGGACGATCACGAAGGTCGCGTTGGTTTCGGTGAAGTTCGCCAGCGCTACCTCGGCGGGCTTGATGGTGATGCGGCTGGCGCTGGTGGCGGTCAGGTTCAGCGAGGTGGCGGTGAGCTTGTCGAAGCCGGCGCCTGCCGTGCCGGTCCAGTTGGCGATTTCCCACGCGAGCTTCGATCCACCTGCGAGGGAGAGCGTGTTGTTGATGGTGAGGTTGCCGATGCCGTTGGAGCCCGGGGCGAGCGTACCATTGTTAGTGACTGCGCCGGCGATGCTGCCGGTGCCGCCGAGCGTGCCAACCGCGGCGACGGTGGTGGTGGTGTTGGCCTGGCTGCCGTTGATCAGGAGCGTGCCGCCATTGATCGTGGTGGGGCAGGTGTAGCTGTTAGCACCACCGAAGACCTGGGTCCCGGCGCCGGTGAACGTGAAGCTGTCGAGGCTCGACAGCCCGCCGGTGAAGTTCCGGTTGCCTTCGTTCGCGGCATTGCTGGCGTTGATGGTGAGGCTCAGGCTGCTGATGAGACCGCCGGAAGTGTTGCGGTTCATGCTGCCGGCACCAGACAAGCCATCGAAGGTTTCGACCACGGCGTTATTGGCGAAATTGTTCCATCGGAAGACGCAGCCGGAGTCGATGGTCACCATGGCGCTGTCGGGAATTACAATATTGTTCGGACCGTTGGCGCCGCCTTGGGCGTTCATGGTGCCGGGAGCTCCGGTGACGCGGATGTTTCCGGTGAAGTCGTTGGCGGCGGCGTTGCTGGCCTGCCAGAAGAAGTTCTGGGAACCGCCGTAATTGAAGATCAGCGTGTCGTTGCCCGCGCCTGCGCCGGGGCCGGTGATCCTGCCAGCGTTCTGGAGACCGGTGTGGACGTAGCCGCCGTCATATTGCTGAATGGTCAGCGCGCTGTTGAGCGTGGTGACGCCACTGATGGTCGGGGCCCAGCCGCTGGTGTGGAGCTTGGCACCCGCCACGCCGGAGCCGACGGTTAGGGTGGCGATGGTCGGCGTGAGCTGGGTGCCGAGATACAGATTGGGAGCGGTGGCACCGCTGTTGGCGTCGCCGATGACGACGTTGGCGCTGGCCGGAAGCGCGGTGTTGCTGTTGAGCGCGAGCCGTCCCTGGGAAATGATGATCGTGCCAGTTAGGGTGTTGGCGGCGCCGAGCGTGAGGGTGCCCGCGCCGGTTTTGACGAGGCCCTGGTTGCCGGCGAGTACGGTATTGAGCGTGGTGGTTTGGTTGGAAACCGAGATCACCGGGTTGCCGCTGGTGACGGCGAGGGTGAGCGGGCCGCCGCTGCCGGTGTTGAGCGTCCAGTTGTGGGACGGCGTGGTGTCGGCGAACCTGATGCCACCGAGGGTGCGCGCTCCGTCGAGCGTGACAGCGGCATCCGCGGTGACATTGAGCGTGTCGAATCGGGCGGTGACATCCGTGCCGTTGGCGAACGCGTTGCCGACCCAGTTGCCATTCACCGGCCATGATCCGCCGGCGGTGTTGGCCCACACGAAGGAACTGTTTGATAGGGTTTCGTAGCTCGCGCTGGCGGTGTTGCCGTCGAGGAAACCGGCCGCGAATGCAAAAGCCTTGAGGGTGATCGCGGCGGGTGCGGGAATCGACACGGTGGCGGGTGACACCGCAGTGATGGCGGTGACGGAGATTTTCGGGTCCGAGCCATCAGTGGTGTAGCGGATGCTCGCTCCGCTGGTGGCGCTGGTAATGTCGACCGACTTCGGCCCGACATAGATGCCGGCGGCGAGCGAGAAACCGGGGGGTTCCGCCAGAGGAAGCGTCTTCACGGCAACAACGCCATCCAAGGTGAGACGGCTCGTATCCCACAACAGGTCGGGCGACAGGCTCGGCAGGTTGGTGGTGACAAAGCTGCCGGAGAGGGTGCCTGTGGTGTGCGAGAACAAGGTGAAGCTGTCACCCGCGGCGAGAGGATCGCTGCCCGCCACCGTAGTGATGGTGAGCGTGCCCTTGTAAACAAGGCCGGAGGTTCCTGCCAGATTGATGCGGTCGGCACTCAGGATGCCGCTGGATTTGCCGATCCGCAGGGCGACGGTGCCCGAGTCGTGGAGACTCACGGTGCTGTTCGTAAGCGTGAGCGTGCCGGTGGAGGCATCGCCCGCGGCAAGTGTGGAACCGGCACTCATGGTCAGCGGGCTGTTGACCGTGCCGCGGCCGGCGAGGGTGGCACCGGAAGCGACGGTCACGCCGGAGCCGCCGACCGAGCCGTTGACGACGAGCTTGCCGGCATCAACCGAGGTGGCACCTCCATAGGTGTTGGAGCCGCTGAGGACCTGCGTGGCGCTGCCGGTCTTCGCGATGCCGAAGCCGCCGAACATGCTGCCGGCGAAGTTGCCGTCCTGGTTCGTATTACCAATAGTTAGAGCGATGTTGTTGAGCGCGCTCTGGCAATTGAAAGCCACGCTGCCCGGGCCGTTGAGCGCACCGACCGTTTCACCTCCCCACACGATGTTCCAGCCGGCGTTGGGAGCCACGGTGAGGTTGTTGAAACGGAAGCCGATGTTCTGGTTGGCGGCGATGTTGCCGTTGTAGGTTTGGTTCTGGGTGACGACACTGCCCTTTATCACCACGTCACCGGTAAAGGTATTCGGAGTGCTGCTGGTTCCAAAGCTCAGGCGCAGCCCGTAAGCCGAGCCATCAAGCGTCAAGGCGGTGGTACCGGTGGCGATGCCGCTGCCGGTGATGCGGCCGTTCCAATCCTGGGCGGTCGAGTGGCCA
>JBDSNC010000136.1:0-16860 GCA_039915545.1 Luteolibacter sp. | reverse complement strand
TTACTGACGAAATGAGCAAGGCAATTTATGAATGGCGGCGGATTCCCAACGGCCCGCGCCTCGCGGTGGCGACCCTGGCGGACTCGGAGTGCGCCGCACTCTCGATCTACATTCCGGCGGGCAGTCGCGACGAAACGGACCTGCCCACCGGGCTGGCCCATTTCGTGGAGCACATGGTTTTCAAAGGCACGGAACGCCGCAGCGCGCGCGACCTGAGTTTCGAAATCGAAAACGGCGGCGGACAGATCAACGCCTGCACTTCGGAGGACCAGACGGTTTACGAAGGCCGCGGCGAGGCGGATCTGATGCCGGTGCTCGCCGACGTGATCTCGGACATGGTCTGGCACGCGACTTTTCCTGATGGAGAGATCGGCCTCGAGCGCGAGGTGATCGGCGAGGAAATCACGATGTACAAGGAATCGCCGTCGGATCACATCGGCGACCTGATCTCGAACGCGCTGTGGGGCGACCACCCGTTAGGCCAGCCGATCTCCGGCTCCGTCGAATCGATCGCAGCGATTGATAGAAACACGCTCCTCAAATTCCGCGACCGCCATCATTTCCGCAACGACGTGGTGATCGCCGCGTCCGGGCCGTTCACGGTGGACGAGGTGATGGCGATGATTGTCCCGCACCTGCCGGAAAATTTCCACGAACCGGAAGCAGTAGTTAGGTTCGACCGGAACAATTTTCCTCCTCAGGAAATCCGCGATGGCCGTGAGACCGACCAGCTCCAGCTCGCCCTCGCATGGCACACGCCGGGCCGCCACGCCGAATCGCGCCACGCGCTGCGCCTCCTGAGCACCATGCTCGGTGAAACGGCCAGCTCGCGGTTGTTTCTCGAACTGCGGGAAGAGCGCGGGCTTTGCTATCAGATCAGCAGCGACGTGACGTTTTTCGACGAGACAGGCGCCTTCGAAATCAGCGCCGGCCTCGATCCGGAATCCAGGAAGGAAGCGCTCGCCTGCATCTTCCGCGAGATCGATGACCTGATCGGAAACGGTCCGCGCGAAGGCGAACTCGACCGCGCGAAACACCTCACCATCGCCCAGAGCAAACTCGCCTTCGAAACCACCTCCGCCCACGCCGCCTGGGCGGGCGAAGGCGTGCTGGACTTCGGCTACGTTCCGTCTCCCGCCGATTGGCGCGCCAGCGTGCTCGCTGTCACCGACGCCGACGTGCAGACCGTCGCCCGCGAGATTTTCCAAAACCAAAAGCCCGCGATCGCCGAGATCGGCGCGGTTGAGGAATGAGTGTCGAAGTGGCGGAAATCAGACGGTATTTCCGCGCAAACTCCCTGCTCACTGGCGGGCGGACACAAAATACACGATGACTGGCAGGACCAGGGCAACATCCGCAAGCACCCGGAGGGCGTCCGTCGAAAACCGTGAGCGGTTGCGGTTGAGAATGTAGAGAAGGGCGGCACCCGTGAGAATGGCGTAGAAGAACGGCCGGGTGGCCATTTCATGGTCGTTGAGGGCGAATAGCAGAGCGGAACCGCCCAACACTGTAAGTGGCAGGGTCAGCGCCAGCTCGTCGGTCGCCTTGATCTCGAGATCTGCGGAACGGCGGGAATGTTCCCAAAGATCAATCGCAGAAATGTTGAGGACGCACAGCACCGCGAAGCTGATGAACTCCCGCTCCGCAATCATGTCGAACAATCCGCGGCCCGGCAGATAAACGTGCGCCATCATCGCAGTGCCGAAGGCAAAACCGGCGCCGGCGAGAATATTTTTCGAATGGGGAATCTCGTTTCCCTCCTGAACCGACAGCATCGAAAGCCCGAAAAAGCCCGCCACCACCACGCCGCCCACCAGCACATATTGATAGATGGTGTAAGACATGTAGGAAACCACCAGCACCAGCGAAGCCAGCGCGGCGATACCCGCTCCGATGAGAAACTGTTTCTGATAGCGGCGGTGGAACTGATGCCGGGCCTCGAGCGCACCTGCGGTTCCCGCATTCATCGATGCGTCCAACAGCCGGTCACCGACGTAGATCACCCAGACCGCGAGGCCGAGCGAAACGTAGGCTTCCCACGGGTGGTAGTCGACCCGCCAGGTTTTCGCGAAAATATACAGCCAAGCCACCGCGACGAGCGGAGCGTCCAAGCTCAACAAGTTGGGATAGAGCCACCAGGGCTTGCGTGGGTCGGAAGGCACGACGCGCGGACCATTCCCGAGCAAACGCATGATGGCAAGCGTATTGCGGCGGTAAAGACTAGGCCATGATGGACTTCGCGACATCCTCCGCAGCCGCATCTCCGGCGAGTCGGCGGACCAGGGCGAGGCCGAAGTCCAGCGCGGTGCCCGCTCCGCGCGAGGTGATGAGATTGCCGTCGATCACGACGCGGTCGGCAGAAACGCCGGGCAGTTCATCATATGCGGCGGAATGGGCGGTGATACTGCGCCCTTCCAACAATCCCGCGTCCTTCAGCACCAGCGGCGCGGCGCAAATGGCGGCGACGGTTTTCCCCGCCTCGTGGAAATCCCGGGCCAGCGCTGCTGGACGTCCGTCAGCCCGTAATGCGGCAACTCCGGGACCGCCGGGGATTAGAAGCAGATCGAAGTCCGCAAACGCGACAGTATCGAGAGATGTGTCCGGTTCGATGCGGATGCCGCAGCGGCCGGTGACGGTCCCCTGCCCCAGCGACGCCATCACCACCTCGACGCCGGCACGGCGCAGGAGATCGACGGGAGTGACGGTCTCGATTTCCTCAAAACCATCGACCAACAGGCAGAGCACGCGCTTTTTCATAAGGAAAGAGTTCTAACGAAGTCCGGCTGCGAGACGGATGCGGTCCAATACCTTGGACGCCTCCTCGCGGGCGCGCAGGGCGCCGTCGGCGAGCACCTGATCGACATAGCCCGGATCCGCGAGAATTTCTTCACGGCGGGCACGCATCGGGGCGAAATAGTCCCAATAGGCTTCCGCCAGGCGCTTCTTGAAATCACCATAGCCGAAGCCGCCACTCTCGTGATCCGCGATCATGGTGGCGTAGTCGGCCTCGCTGGCGAAGAGCTTGTAGAGCGAGAGAATCGTGGAGCCTTCGGTGGGTTTCGGATCTTCGATCGGAGTGGAGTCGGAAACGATTTTCATGATGAGCTTCTTCAACGGCTTTTCCTCACCGAAGATGGGAAGCGTGTTGTTATAACTCTTGCTCATCTTCTGACCGTCGAGCCCGGCGACTACGGCGGTGTCGTCGCGGATGATGGCATCCGGCAGCACCGCGGTGCCCTCGCCGTAGGTCTCATTGAGCTTCACGGCGAGATCGCGGGTGACTTCGAGGTGCTGCTTCTGGTCCTTTCCGACAGGGACCTTGTTGGAATCGTACATCAGAATGTCCGCCGCCATCAGGACCGGATAGGCAAAGAGCGCGTGGTTCGGCGTGATGCCGTTGGCGACCTTGTCCTTGTAGGAGTGGCACTTCGAAAGCAGGCCCATCGGGCAGACGGTGGAAAGGATCCAGGCGAGTTCGTTCACCTCGGGCACGGCGCTCTGGCGGAAGAAGACGGCGCGTTTCGGATCGAGCCCGCAAGCGAGGAAATCGATGGCGAGTTCGCGGACGTTTTCGCGAAGCGCCTTCGGATCCTGCGAGGAGGTCATCGCATGGTAGTCCGCGATGAAATAAAACGCCTCGCCCTCCTCCTGAAGGCGGACGGCAGGCTCCATCGCGCCGAAATAGTTTCCGACGTGGAGTTTCCCGCTGGGTTGAAGGCCGGTGAGGATGCGCATGGCGCGGAGTGTGGATTCCGGGTGGGGAATCGGTCAAGCGGGGATGAGTTTTCTCAAAGCTCCGAAAACAAAGCCTCCACCATCTCCACACATTTCACACCGGGCATCACGCTGAGGTCCATCTGGTTCATGACGTAGGCGAAGGAGATGCCGGTCTCGGGATCGCCGAGGCCGTGGCTGCCGCCCGCTCCCGGATGGCCGAAGGCGGAAATGGACGGGCCGTAAAGATGACGGATCTTTTTCCCGGAACTGTCGAGCGGATCCTGTTGGGCCCCGCAGGTGAATTTCGTAGGTCGCAGCAGCACCCGGTCCTCGGCCGTCGTCTGCGGAGTGACGAGCGCCTGCCTCACCTTCACCGAAAGCGGGCTCTCGATGGAGCCGATCGCCGCCTGATAGAATTTCGCGAGTGCCGATGCCGTCGCAATGCCTCCCATCGCAGGGAGCTCCGCCGACCACGCGCGGTGCTCGTTCATGTCGCGGATCGCATGCAGGCCACGGGGCGAGGAGAACGCCCGCCGCGTGTAGGTGCCGGAAGTGGTGAGCTGCTTGTAAAATCCATCGACCAGATCCGACTTGTCCGCCTTTCCCGGATAGAGCTGCGCCACGCGGGGCCACTCGCTTTCCGGGAGCCCGATCCAGAAATCCAGAGCGAGCGGCGTGGCTATTTTTTCCGACCAATAACGCCCCAACGTCTGCCCGGTCAGGCGGCGCACCGGCTCCGCCACCAGAGCTCCGAATGTCCGCGGATGGTAGCCATGTCCCTGGCCCAGCGCCCATGCGGGAACCTGTACCTCGATCGCCGCAACGATCTCGTCGATCTCGAAAATATTCGCCTTTTGGTCCAGCGCCGCCAACCCGCACTGGTGCGAGAGCAGATGGGAAAATTTCGCCGCAGCCACCGGAAATTCCGGCCAAACCTCGCGGACCAGCGTGTCCGCTGACAATCCACGGCTCTCCAACGCCATCAGAAGCGTCGCCGCGGACGGCACCTTCGTCGCGGAATAAACCGGCACCAGGGTCCTCTCCGTCCACTCGCGGGTCTGCTCCTTCTCGCACCATCCGTGGCCATGGGAAATCAATTCCTCACCGCTCCACCAGATGCTGATCGATGCGCCGATCTCGCCGCGCTCGCGGAAATTCCGCTCGAAAACATCGATCACCTTACCTAACACCGAGGGACTCACCGCCATGCGTCGGTGTCGCCGATGCAGGCTCGTTCCGCAACAGCGAAGTGCTGTCGATGATCAACTTCCGCTCGGGGTCCAGCGGCGTGCCCGACCATTCCTCGATCAAACGGAACACCACCGCCAGCAGCGTGGGGCCGAGGAAAACCCCGACCAATCCGAAAGCGAACGCGCCGCCGATCACGCCGATGAAAATCAGCACGAACGGCATCTTGCTGCCCTGGCTGATCAGAAACGGCTTCACCACGTTATCCACGCCGCTGATCCCGAATGTCCCGTAGATCAGCATGAAAATCCCCAGTCCGGTATTGCCCTGCGCGAACAACCACCCGGCAGCCGGCAGCCAGATCAGGGGCGGGCCGAACGGCACGACTCCGAAAAAGAACGTCAGCACCGAAAGCAGCACCGCACCCGGCACTCCGGCGATCCAAAAACCCAGTCCCGCCAGCAGCGCCTGCGCGATGGCCGTGCCGAGAATACCGTAAATCACCCCGCGCACCGTGTCGCCTGCCACCTTGATCAAGTGCTTGCCACGGCCGCCAGCGAGACGGTCAGCCGCCACGCTCAGCCTGTCCGCAAGAATGGGCGCGTCCCTCAGCAGGAAAAACGCGAGGAAACCACTGAGCAAAATCTGCGTCACCCCCTGCCCCACCGCCTTTGCCGCAGTGATCAGTCCTGTCTGCGCCCATGAGAGAAACTGGCCCAACAGGGCGACGATATGGGAAGCGTCGATCTTCTTTCCCTCCGGCTTGTCATCAGCCGCATCCTGAGCCGGCGGCGGTGCGTCCTTCACGATCAGTTCGCTGCCGTTTTCCACCACGATCTTCGGTCGCGGGGGAACCACCTTCACTTCCTTGTCGAGCTGGTCCATCCAGCGGTTCCTATCCTCCACAAATCCGGTCCAGTAGCCATTGAGCTCCTGGCCCACCAGCGGCACCCGGCCCACCCACGACGGAGCCTGTTCCGGCGCGGCCATGAACCACTTGCGCGTGGCGACCGCCAGATCCTTGCCGTCCTGGGCGAGGCTGAAACCAATGAGAACGATGGGCCCGGCGAGCACCACCGTCAGTGTGAGCGTCACAAAACAAGCCGCCAGAGTCCGCGATCCCCGGAACCAGCGGGTGAACGTCCGCTGCAGCGGATGCAGCGAGTAGGCCAGAATGATCGCCCACATCAGCGCCGACATGAACGGCCGAAGCACGTAAAAGCACCCGATCAGCAGCAGCAGCAGCGCCGCACCTCCGAGAAAGGGCTCGATCCTGAAACGTTTGCGTTCTCCTTCAATTTCCATGTGTCAGTGCCAACCTAGCGGACGATTTCAAGGATCGCCAGCTTCATTGACAGGAAATTGTGAGGGAGCGGCACCCCTCGCACCACCGGAATGACGATCAGTTTCCACGTCAGTCGCGCCCTCCCGGAGGGAGAAAGTTCGAATTCAGTTTGCAGGCTTGTCGCCGGCGGATGGAGCGGATGTTTGTTCCCACGATTGGTAATTTGCCCGGTTGTCCCGCCAAACAACAAACCAGTTCGGTCATTTCGAATTTACCGCTCCGCCTCCCCCACCGTCTCGTCCCTTTGATAGATGGGGAGCTGGCGGTAGGGCACGGTGAAGGCGAGCGTCATGATCGCGGTGCCGTAAATCCTGCCTGCCTCGTGGCTGTTCCATGAGCCGTCGGATTCCTGTTTTTTCAGATAGGTGGCATACATCCAGGGTGCGAATTCCTCCCAATACCGTCCGCCGATCTGGAACGCGCCTTGGGCGTTGTAGTAATTCCCGTAAAACTCGAACTGGTCGCCGGGCATGTCGCGGAAGGTTCTCATCACATAGTCGGCGGCCTTGATGGTTTCCGGCGTGCCGTGTTTCCCGCAGAGTTCCAGACAGAGCAGGCCCATGCCGGTGAGCGACTTCTGGTGATCTTCCGAACCGGAATAGCCGAAGCAGCCGGACTTCTCGTCCTGGTGGCGTTTCAGATAGGCGACGGCGTCATTGATCGCGGAATCCGGAACTGACGCGCCATTGAGCTTCGCCGACCGCAGGGCCATCAACGCCCAGCCGCTGCATGAGGTGTCGCTGTCCTTCGAGCCGGGATGATAGCGCCAGCCGCCGCGGTTCCGCTCGTCCTTGCTCACGGCCTGCGCCCGCAGGATGAGCGAGAGTGCGGGGGGCAGGGCCTTGGCGATTTTCTCCTGCCTGCCCGGATCGACCATGCCGCTGACTTCCGATAGAAACAGCGTGGAAATGTTATGGGCATACATCGGACCGGTGCCCGCATTGCCTTTTTCGAAAAGGCCCTCTGCCTTCTGGTTGGCGAGCACGAAGTCGATGCAGCGGTTCAGCGCCTCGACATACGGGCCCTCCGTCGGCAGGTGGCCCTTGGAGAGGAACGTCATGCCGACGAGCGCGGGAATGCCGGTGGAGTCGCCGTATTTTTCAGGGAACGAGCCGTCGGGCTGCTGCGCGCGTGCCAGATAGCGCAGTGCGTTTTCCACGGCGGGGTCCACCCGGTCGCGCCACTCGGCGAACGCGGGATCGGCTTTTTCCTGAGCCACGGCCAGGCTGGATAGAGCGAGGACCGCTATGAGAATTCTGATGGAAAATTTCATGAGCGGTCAGTCCTTGTTGGATCTTTTCGACATGCTTTCAAAGTAGCCTTTCACCAGCTCGCGGTATTCCTCGGGTACCCCGCCACCTTCGCCTGCACCGACGTCCGACTTCAGGCTGGCCTGGATCTTCTCCCAATCCGCCGCGCTGATTCCGAGTTTCGCGAGTTCGGGTGGCACGCCGGGATCGGCTTCCGGTGCGTGCATGTCATTCTGCGGCTGCTGGCCGGGCATGGTTCCCGGCGGTCCTTGCTGTCCAGGGGGGCCGGGCTTGCCGGGTGCCTTGCCCTGCATTTTCTGGCGGGCTCCCTGCGCCGCTTGGGCCAGGGCCTGCGCGGCACTCGCCGCCTGGGCTGCTGCTTGCGCCGCTTGGGGATTGTCGGCAGCCTGCGACGCCTGTTGGAACGCCTCCGCCATTTCGCTGGCGGAAGCCTGCGCGCGCTGGGGGTTCGCCTGTTGGGCCGCAGCCTCCTGGGCCATTTTGGAAAACTCGTCGGCCGCACGGGTCAGGGCTGCGGCACTTTTTTCGAAGCTCCGGGCGGATTGTTCGTGTTGTTTCGAGGCTTCCTGCTGCTGGCCTTTCTGTCCCTGCTCAGCGGCGGATCTGGCTTGTTCGCTGCCTTGCTTGCCGGCGTCCTTGGCCTCGTTCATCGCGCCGCTGCCATCGATCTGCGGGAGATTCTCCATCTTCTGGGCCAGCTCCTCGGCGGCGTCGGCCTGTGATTCCTGCAGGCCTTTGAGCGCGGCAGCCGCGTCTCCTTTTGCGAGTGATTCCATGGCCTCGGCCACCTGCTTCTGCCTATCAGCCAGCGGCTTCAACACTTCGGCCTCGGCGGGTCCGGCTTTGGCGGCAGCGGAGGTCATCGCCTGCTCTGCTTTTTTCGCGGAGTCCGCGGCAGCTTGGGTTTCACCTTTTTCCATCTGATCCCGTGCTTCCTCCGCAGCGGTGGTGGCTTCTGGCAGAGTGTCGGCAAGCGGGCTGCGCGCCTCCTGAGCCGCGGTGAGTTCTGCTTTTGCGTCGTCTCCAATTTCCGCTTGCTCGGCCGCAAGCGCTTCCTGCAGGGATTTTTCGGAAGTCTGCTTTGCCTGCTGTTCCAGATTTTCCTGCGATTTCTCCATCGCCTTCGCCTGCTCCGCCAGTGCCTTCGCTTGCTCGGCCTGGGCTTTCAAAGCTTCCGCCTTCGCATCGGGACGCTCGCGCAGTTGTTGCCGGAGCTGTTCCTCGATGCGCTTCTGTTGTTCCTGCCACTCTTTGGACTGATTCGCTTCCGCCTGTCTGGCGACTTCCTGCTGCTGTTGGGCGAGATCCTGGAGACGCGCGAGGTCCTCGATCTTCTCACGCTCCCGGTCCATCGCATCTTTGACATTTTCTAATTTTTTCACCGCTGCTTCCGCTTCGTTGCGTGCCTGATCCAGTTTTGAATCACGCTCCGGCGGAGTGTCCTGCAACCTTGAGTTTTCCAAATCCTCGCGCGCCTTCGCCACCAGCTCCGCGGCCTTCTTCACGTCGTCCGCTTTCGACGCGTGCACGCTTTCCTTCATCTGATCCGACAACTGCTCCAGCTTTTCCTCCGCGCCCGCGAGCTTCTCGCCGGCTTCCTTCAGGTCCTTGCGCGCATTGTCATTCACCTCACCCTTTTTGATTTCCTCGCGATGCCAATCCATCCGTTCCCGGGCCTCACGGGTCGCTCGGATCGCCTCCTCGATGGTTTTTTTCGCACCTTCGTCTTCCTCGCGCAGCTCCTGCCGCGCCAGCGATTCCGCGCCATCGTCGATCCTGATTTTCACCCATTCGGAAAACCCGACGCCCGGTCCCTTCAATTCCGCCGGCCGACCGTCCTCCGCCCTCACCCGCACCCTCATTTCATTCACCCCGGAAAAACGCGACCTTACTTCACCGATGGAAACCGACGCCCCACCCCGGAAAACCGGCGGCTTGGTGGCACCCACGCGGGCGGGCAGCGCCTGATCCAACATCACCGCATTCTTCCCCCCCGCCTCGACCTCCACCGCCAGCTTCGCCAGTGAAAAATCCTCGGTCACCTCATACTTCAGAGCGAGCACCTCGTCCGGCCTCACCTTCAGATCGCGCTGCATCGGGCTGAGCAGAACCACTTCCGGCACCCGGTCCTCCAACACATTGATAGAAAACCGCGCCGCCTCGATCGTGCGGCCCAGCCGGTGTTTCAACTTCACCACCGCCTCGCCCGATCCACCGGCAGTGAGCTTCCATGCGAAGCTAACACGACCGCCGTTGGCCGAGTTCTCCACCACCCCTTCCGCCAGATGCTTGCCTCCGATTTCCACCCACGCCGCCTCGACCGCCGTATTCGTGCGTCCTTCCAAAGTCACGCTAGTTTCCGCCACCGCTTCGATCCCGCGCTCCAGCGCCGACTCCTGCGGTATCTGTCCCGTGTATTCCGGAAACGCCAGCGTCACGTGTGGTTTCAACAACTCCGGCACCGGCCAGACGGTAACGGCAAAACCATCGCTCTCGTCACGGCCCGCCCTCACCCGATAGTGAAAACCCTCCTTCGCCGGATCCAACAGATATCGAAAACCACCAGCGTCTTTTGCCAAGTCCTGGGAAATTTTCCGCCCACCCTCGAACTCCATCCACAACTGCGGATTTGTTTCCTGCCCGTCATACGCTACCTCGATCTTCACCGGATCGCCCGCGAGAACCTCGACGTCTCCCGGCTTCACCACAAACCGCGCCGCACCCGCATTCCCGAGATCGGAAAACGGAGCCACCGCCCGCACGAACAACCTCGAAGCCTGATGCGGCCACACCACAAAACCCATCACCATCACCACCGCAAGAGCGAGCGCCGGACGCCCCCAGCGCCGCGACGTGCGCGCGCCCATCACCTCGCGCACCACATCCACCTTGCCCGCATCCTCCTCCGCCGCGCGGGCCAGCGAATCTAACAATTCTTCGGAAACCCCTTCGCTCCCCCGCGCCATCTCCAGCACCGTGCTGATGCGCTCCTCCATTTCGGGATGCCGCGTTTCCAACCAGCGAGCCACCTGCAACAGCCCGATCGGTTTCATCAGCGGCCCGACGCCGAACCTCGCGGCCACCGCCACCGCGAGCAGCCACAGCCCGAACATCGCCCACCTCGCCGCAGTTGGCAGCGGTGCGAAAACGCAGTCCGCCACCATCATCACGATCAATCCGCCGAGCATCACCGTCAGCACCACCATCACGGCGCGCGTCTGCTGGACGCGGCGGATGAGGCGGCGCACCGCTTTCAGACGCGCTTCGATTTCTCCCGATTGCAGATTGGTTTTCATAAGATCGTTCGTTTCAAGGAAGGCCGCCGGCCCGTCGGATCACCCACTCGCTGCCGAGCAGCAGCGCCAGCAATCCCATCACCCAGCCGCTGTCCCACAGCGCGCTTTCGCGGATTTCCTCACGCTCGTTTTTGTCGGTTAGAAATAACGATGCCAGCTCGCCGGTCTTGTCAGGTGAAACCACCCTGCCGCCGGAAAGCTGGGCGATGGTTTCCAGCAGGGGAAGGTTCAGGGTTGTTTCCGCCAGTTCGACAGGACCGCGCGAACCCACCACGCGGATGCCGGTTTTGAGTTCCTTCGCCCCGTCCTCACGGATCAAAGCATCCGCCTTGTCCCCTCGCAGCCGCACTTCGTATTTCCCGGCCTTCGCGAAACCATCGAGGTTCGCTTCATAGAGTCCGTTCGATCCCGCCACTGCGGTCATCGGGACGTTGGCCAACACCTTCCCATCGCCAATCACTTCCGCACGCAGACTGTCGTCCTCCACCGGTTTCAAACTCTTGTCCCGCAGACGGGCGGTGATCTTCGCCTTGTCATCCGGAGTGTAGGTGAGTTGGTCGGTGCCCAAGCGGACCCGCTCGCCGCCGGAACGCAGGATCGGCCCAGCGCCCCAGCGCACGAGGTTGCCCCAAAACCGGTGATGATACAAATCCCCCGCGCCTTCACGCAGCCGCCAGGTGCGGTCGGTTAGCAGTAGAGCGACTTTGCCTTTGCCCGTCTGACGGGTCACCAACAATGCCGATTTCGCCTCCGTCTCACGCCGTTTCGCCAGATCTTCCAGCGCGTTTCCCAAACCCGCGCCGCTGGTGAGATCCGGCTTCACATCATCGGCTACTGCTGATAGGAGCACTTCCGCGCCTTCCTTCAAGCCCGTCACCGGATGCCGCCAGTTCATGTTGGGAAATCCGGCCCAGACCTGCTCGTTCGCCACGTCACCGGCGCTTTGCTGCGTCACCGGATGTTTCCTGCCTTCCGCTGTTAGCCCGAAGCGGAACGGATCGCCGCCCTCGCTGAAATAATTGCGGTGCCCGTAATCCATCTCCGCCGGGACCAGCGCCCGGGCGTTTTCCGAATCGAGCGCATGCGGCATGAACCGTGGACCGGCGACCATCACCAGCAAGGCCGCCCGCTCGTTCACGCAGCGGGAAATCATTCCCCAGGTGTTGTCATCCATCACCTTCGGATCGACATCGCCGAGAATGATCACATCGAATTTCCGCCACTCGTCCTCGTTCTCCGGCAGGCGCGTGGCCTGCGCCTGACCGAAAGGCCGCGACGCGGAGGCGGCCAGCGCAGCGTCGTTCTGCCCTTCGATTTCATCCGGATGGAGCAGCACGTATTGCAGGTGTACCGACTTGTCCCGGCCGTAGAAAAGATTTCTCAGATAACGGAAGTCCCAGCGCGGATAGCTTTCCACGATGAGCACGTTGGTCCGCGCGTCGGTGATGGAGGTCTCGAACTCCCACCGGTTGTTGTCCTTGAAACGCTCACCGGCCATTTGCGTGACCTCGACCTGATAGTCCCCCACCCCGCCCTGGTCCGGCACCTGCGCGAACTTCACTTCCTCGCGGTGGTGATCCTGTGGAATCGAAATCTCACGCTCCTCCAACAGTTTCCCTCCGCGCAGCAATCCGACCTTGGCCTTCTCTCCCTTGTAGCCGTCGAATTTCAAATCCACCGCGACACGCATCCGGTCGCCGAGATGGATCGCCTCGGGCGCGCGGACCGCCAGAATCGACGCATCCTTCGGCGGCTCGGCGCTGCCGATCGCCACGATTCCCACCGGTGCGTCGAGAATTCCGAAACGCCGCGCCACGTCCTCCACCCGGTCCGGACGGTTGTGCCTGCCGTCGCTGAGCATCAGGACTCCCGCCAGTTGATCCGGCGGCACCTGCTCCAAAACGGTTCCCAAGCCCGACGCAAGATCAGTGGCATCGCCCCAGCCTTCCGCGACAGCCTCGCCCTCGGCCCGCACGCTGCGGGCCGCTTTCACCACGCGGACCCGGACCTTTTCACGGAGTTTTTCGATGATCTTCGACTTTGCCAATGCTGCCTCACCGATCGCGATCCGCGTCGCGTCCGAGCCATCGTCCTGCAGGTGCATCGACCCAGAATCATCCATCACCACCACGACCTCGCGCCGGATCTTCCGCTCTTCCTTCCGCACCCACACCGGCTCTATCAAAATCCAGACCAACACCGCCAGTGCCGCGAGGCGCAGGCCGATGATCCACCTCGCCCTTTGCCGAGAAACCGCCCCTGCCTCATAGCGATAGAGCCACAGAATCAGCTCGACCACCGCCGCGACCGCGAGCGCCATCGCCCATACTGGAAATTCAGGACTCAGCCTCACCACCCGTGAAAGACCGAAAAGCAGACCTCCCACCGCCAGCGCCACCAATGCGAATCGAATCAAACTCCTCATCTTCCGGCCCTCCACATCGTTGCTTCACCAAACTCCACCCGCACGTCCTCCGCCATCCGGCGGGAACGCGACACCCATCGCGCCAGGAAGCTCTCCAACAGGAAAAGGAGAAACGCGGAAACCGCCAGCAGCTTCCAGATTTCACGACCGAAGCCCTTGCCTTGCAGCACCCCGATCATGTCGGCGACGGAACGCGGCTGTAGCAGATCGATCCTTTTCCTAACCAGCGCGAGATCGTCCGGGGTCATCGTTTCGAAACGGCTCTCTCCCACCTCGCGGATCACTGAAACAGGTAGAGTGCCGTTTTCGATCCCGGGAACAAGCCCCTCCAGCGAGCTTCCCACCCCGACCTTGTAAATCCCCGGCAGCGCGGATCCCTCGACCGCCAATTCCCTGCCCCGGCGGCTGGAGCGAATCCACGCCTGCCTCGGCAATCCGCGCGGATCCATCGTTTTCATCGCCACCTCGTCCGCCGCTTTGAACGGCAGCAGCGCGGATGGCGGAATGATCCGCCGTTTTCCCCCCGGCGGAGTCCAATACAAACGCACGAAAGACTCCCCGCCGTCCTGTTCGAAATTGACCTCGATCGGCACCTGCTTACCGGCCTCCAGTTTCACACGCCCGAGAGCGGGTTCCCCGGTGCGGGCACTCATCGAACCGCCGCCGCCGATTTTCACTTCGATCCGGTCGTCCACCTCCGCCTCGAAAACATACTCGCCGCTAACAGGAACAACCAGACTGCCGATCCATCTCACCGAGAACCCGTCCCGCGGAACCTTCGGGGCCGGTTTTTCGTTGGTCCAATTGAAATCGACCGCCGGATCATTGCGCTCCAACAGCGGAGTTTCCTTGCGCTCCTTCGTCTTGAAATATTTCGCGGAAAGCCCGCCGCCGGCCGAGTCGAGGGCGAAGCTGGGGCTCCACGCGGATGCGATGTTCAGCTCGACACCTCCACCCGCCACCCAGTTCACCAGTTCGTGAACGAGCGGCACGAAGGTACGCCGCGCCGGGAGATTTCCTGACCGGGCATCGAACGCGCAGGTTGCCAGGATGCAGCGGCCGCTGCCGAAATTCCGCGTGGCGAGGAAGGCGTCGCCGTTGGAAAGGGCTGCCGCCTGGATTCCACCCGTCACGGGCTTTCCGGTTTTCCGCCATCGGTTGATACGTGAGGTTTCGAGGTCGGCGTCCTTGAGGAAAAGCTTCAAAGATTCATGCACAAAGGTGGCGGTGGCGGGTGAAACTCCCGCAGCATCGGTGGATTCCTCACCGAGCGGCAGCGGGAGCAAGGGACCGTCCATACCTTCCCAAGTGTTGTAAAACGCCGCTTCGGCACGGGGCCCGGCGATGACTAACAATCCCGCCCCTTGAGCGATTCGGGCGGCAAGTTTGTTCGCGATTCTTTCCGGCAGGCGCGGGACGTCGGCAAGAATGACGACTGCCGCGTCGTCCAGATCCTTCTCCTCAAGGGCCGGGGCGGTGACCACCCGCGGGTCCATCAGAAACTTCGCTTCCGCCGCCTTGCCGCCGATCAGTGCGGTGGACGGTGCCAGCGCCAGCGCCGAATACCCGGCGGCGCGCTCGAAGAAGGAACCGGCGGGATTGCCATCGACTAACAAGACTGGAAGATTTCCACGGACCATCACCACGCGTTCGAGACGGTTGTCCGACGGCAGGTCATCCTTGGCATCGATCCGCGCTTCGACGATCCGCGGGCCGGCCCGGGTGAAACGATGGTGCAACTCGACCGTTTCCTTCTGCCCGGCGACGAGCAGGCCCACCGGCATTTCCCCGGCTTTTTTGCCTTCGATTTCAATCACCACCGGACCGGATGTAACCGCCTCGCTGCCTGTGTTCTCGACGGTGACGCGCAACACGACCTCACGGTCCGTGCTGACCAGCGAGCGCGACAGTTCAAGTCCGGAAATTGCTAGATTGCGGAAGGACGCTGGGGCGCCGAAGTCGCGCAACAACAGCTTCGGTTTGGAGGCCATTGATTTCCACGCGCTTTCGAGACCGTCCCACGCAGCCGGATTTTCAAAACGCCAGCCGCTGCGCTGGGAGTCGGTGAAAACGACGATCTCCTTGGACGCGTTGTTTCCCTCGGCGAGTCCCAAGGTTGCCATACCGAGCGCGTCGTGCGCACGGAAGCTGCCGCCGACGGGTTCGAGTTTGTCCAATACGCCGAGCACGTCCGCCCGGTGCGTGAGCGGCGCGGCGGTTTTCGCCTCAGGCGCGGGTCCGCCGAGGATCACGGTGAAAGCGGTGCCGCCCGGGGCGTCCTTGACGAGTTGTTTCGCTTCCTCGACCGCGAGTTGGAAAACGGACTTGCCGCCGCGCGTCAGTTCCGTGGAAGCCGAAGCGTCGATGACCAGCGCCACATCACGACGACCGCTGGCTTCGAAACGTCTCAGATTGAGGAATTTCTCCAACAGAACCAATCCGGCCGCAGCAAGAAGCAGGGTGATGGCCGTTCCTCTGACGATCCACCGGACCTTCTTGTCCGCGAGAACAAACGACCCGCCGAAGAGCCCGATGCCCACCAGACACGCGGGCAGCACAAACAACCAAGGCACGTTCGAATCCGGCGGAATGAACGGCCGGGCAAGGGCCAGCGCCAGCAACCCTAACAAAAGACAGCGGGCGGCCATCAGCAGCAGGTCCTCCCATTCCATCCGCCGGCGGCGCACGGATATGGTGTCGAAAAGAAAACGCATCGCGCCCCATTCAATGGGCTTTGCGGCCTGCTGGCGGACGAGATGGATGATGACCGGAATGGTCGCTCCGATCAGACCTGCGAGCAGCCATGGATTGAGGAACAACATCTATTTCCGCCCTCCCAGGTAACGCAGCAGCGTGTCACGCAACGGGGTTTTAGTGTTCACCGGCACGTAGTCGGCGCGCATTTTCCCGCAAGCGGAATCGATGCGTTTGACGAAGGCGCGGAGCTTTTCGAGATAGGCGGCGCGCACCGCCTGGGGATCGATCCGTAGCATGGCTTCGATGCCTTCGAGGTCCTTGAAACGTTGGAAGCTCTTGAAGGGAAAGGTCAGCTCCTCTTCGGCTAACAAATGAAAGACGACGAGCTCGTGCTGGCGGAAATCGAAGTGATGCAGGGCTTCCACGATTTTTTCCGGATCGTCGAACAGGTCGCTGATGAGTACGACCAGACCGCGCTTCGGAATGCGCTCGGCGACGTGATGCAGCACGCTGCCGACGTCGGTGTCCTCGCCGGCCTGGGTGGTGTGCAGTTCCTCAAGGATGCGCCGGACCTGGCTCGGCCGGCTGCCGGAGCGGAGGAAGCCGCGGGTGGTTTTGTCGAAAGTGACGAGGCCCGCGCCGTCGCCCTGTTTGACGAACATGTAGGCGAGTGCGGCGGCGAGGTGCTTGGCGTATTCCAGTTTCGAAAGCGCCACCCCGTTGGAAACCGCGGCGTGGTCGCCGGTGTATTTCATGGAGCCGGAAACGTCGACGACGATGGTGGCGCGCAGGTTGGTTTCCTCGATGTATTGGCGGATCACCTGGCGGTCGCTCTTGGCCATGACGCGCCAATCGAGATTCTTAGGATCGTCGCCCGGCGAGTATTCGCGGTGCTCCGCGAACTCGACGGAAAACCCTTTG
>JBDSNC010000108.1:0-79500 GCA_039915545.1 Luteolibacter sp. | reverse complement strand
AAGGCAGCAGGAACGCGCCCATGTCGTCACGGCTGATGCCGAGCGCGGTCTGGGTGAGGTCGTTGGTGCCGAAGCTGAAGAACTCGGCGTTCTCGGCGATCTGGTCGGCGGTGAGGGCACCGCGCGGGACTTCGATCATTGTTCCGACCTGGTATTCGAACTTCACCTTCTTTTCGGCCATCACCTGTTTTGCAACGGCGTGGACGATCTCGGCCTGGAGATCGAACTCCTTCTTGAAACCGACGAGCGGGATCATGACCTCGGGCTTCACCTTGATCTTCTTCTTCGCCACGTCAGCGGCGGCTTCGAAGATGGCGCGTGCCTGCATCTCGGTGATTTCCGGATAGGCGATGCCGAGGCGGCAACCGCGGTGACCGAGCATCGGGTTGAACTCGTGCAGATCGGAAACGCGTTGGATGATGGTTTCCACTTTGACGCCGAGTTTCTTCGCAAGGTCGAGCTGTTGCTCCTTGCTGTGAGGAAGGAACTCGTGAAGCGGTGGGTCCAGAAGGCGGATGGTCGCTGGCAGTCCCTTGAGCACGGTGAAGATGCCGGTGAAATCCTCACGCTGATAGGGCAGGAGTTTCGCGAGGGCGGTCTTGCGGGCTTCGAGGGTGGTTGCGAGAATCATCTCGCGCATCGCGTCGATGCGGTCGCCTTCGAAGAACATGTGCTCGGTGCGGGTGAGGCCGATTCCCTTCGCTCCGAACGCAAGTGCGATGCGGGTTTGCTCCGGCGTGTCGGCATTGGTGCGGACGGACATGCGGGTCGCTTGTTCGCACCACTTCATGAGCTGTTGGAAGCCCTTGAATTTCTCGGTCGCCATGGCCTTCTTGTCGCCATCAACGATGCCGGTGATGATTTCCGATGGAGCGGTTTTGAGTTCGCCACCGAAGACCTTGCCGCTGGTGCCGTCGATGCTCATGTAGTCACCTTCCTTGAACACCTTGCCGGAAGCCGTGACAGTGAGCTTGTCGTAGTTGATTTCGACACCACCTGCTCCGCAAACGCAGACCTTGCCCATCTGGCGGGCAACGAGTGCGGCGTGGGAGGAAACACCGCCCTTGGAGGTGAGGATGCCTTCCGCCGCGATCATGCCGCGGAGGTCTTCCGGGCTGGTCTCGGTGCGGACTAGCAGAACTTTCTCTCCGCGTGCTTCGGCGAGCACGGCGCGGTCGGCGTTCAGATAGATCTTGCCGGAAGCGGCTCCCGGACCGGCGGGAAGGCCGGTGGCGAGGGTCTTCGCTTTCGCCACGTCTTCGAGGTCGAAGATCGGTGCGAGGAGTTGCTCCAACTGCTCGGCGGGGTTGCGCAGGATGGCGGTTTCCCAGTCGATGAGTTTTTCCTTCACCATGTCCATCGAGAACTTGAGGGAGGCGGCGGCGGTGCGCTTGCCGTTGCGGGTTTGCAGCATGAACAGCTTGCCTTCCTGCACGGTGAACTCGATGTCCTGCACGTCCTTGAAGTGGCTTTCGAGGATCTTGCGGACCTTCATCAGTTCGGCGTATGGCTTCGGCAGCGCGGCCTTGAGGGTGCTGACGTTTTCCGGAGTGCGGACACCGGCGACGACGTCTTCGCCCTGGGCGTTGATGAGGTATTCACCCCAGAATTCGTTTTTGCCGTTGGCAGGGTCGCGGGTGAAGGCGACGCCGGAACCGGAGGTTTCACCGGTGTTGCCATAGACCATGGCCTGCACGTTGACGGCGGTGCCCCATGCGGCGGGGATGCTGTATTTGCGGCGATAGATGATCGCGCGGTCGTTCATCCAGGAACCGAACACGGCGCCGGCGGCACCGCGGAGCTGGTCCCAAGGATCGGCTGGGAAGCTGTGGCCGGTGCGCTTTTTGACGAGTGCCTTGAAACGCTTGACGAGTTCCTTCTGGTCATCGGCGGTCAGGTCGGAATCGATGATGTCCTTGCCGTATTTTTCGTGTTTGAAAGTTTCGATCGCGACTTCGAATGGCTCGTGGTCTTCACCTTCAGCCTTTTGCACGCCGAGAACGACGTCGCCATACATCTGGACGAAGCGGCGATAACAATCCCATGCGAAGCGCTCGTTCTTGGTGACGGCGGCGAGGGAAAGGACGGTGGCGTCGTTGAGGCCGAGGTTGAGGATGGTGTCCATCATGCCGGGCATGGAATCACGCGCGCCGGAACGGACGGCCACGAGAAGCGGCATGCCCTTGGCGTCGCCGAACTTGCTGCCCATGATTTTTTCCATGTTCTTCACACCGGCTTCCATCTCCGCTTGGAGGGAAACAGGGTAAGTACGCTTGTTGTCGTAGAAGTAGGTACAGACCTCGGTGGAGATCGTGAAGCCCGGAGGCACTGGAAGACCGATGCGGGTCATTTCGGCGAGGTTGGCGCCTTTTCCACCCAGAAGCGGCTTCATGCTGCCGTTGCCGTCAGCCTTGCCAGCTCCCCAGCTGTAAACGTATTTGACCTTCTTGGTGGAGACGGTCTTCTTCGCTGCGGATTTCTTCACCGCGGACTTGGCGGCTTTCGGAGCGGTTTTCTTGGCCGCGGGTTTCGCAGCCTTCTTTTTTGTTGCCATCGTAGTGGATAATGTCGAGTTAGGGCGTCGAGTGCCGGGTTCTCTGGAGAAATAGATCCTCTCAGCCCAGCGCAGGGCGCGGCAGGCTAAGCAGCCGGCATAACAGTGTCAATGAACCAGTTGCGTGAAATACGCAGGTTCTCGTACTGGGAAAAGCCTCTCGAAACAGGGTCCAGCAGGCCTAACCGCCCACCGTCAGCGCAGTCCGCGGAGCAGCAGCTCGGCGTTCGTTTTGGTCGCCCTCAGGTTCGCCAGCAGTGTCTCGATCGCATCGCCGATCGGCTGTTGCGCGAGCTGTTTGCGGATGTCCACCACCTTGAGGAACTCGTCCGGATGATAGAGCCGGTCGTCGTTGCGGGTGCCGGACTGCGGAATGTGGATCGCCGGGAAAACGCGGCGCTCGGCGAGCTCGCGATCCAGGCGGACCTCCATGTTGCCGGTGCCCTTGAACTCTTCGAAAACGACGTCGTCGAGACGGCTTTCCGTCTCCACCAGCGCCGTCGCGAGAATCGTGAGCGAACCACCCTCCTCGACATTGCGCGCGGTGCCGAAAAATTTCCGCGACTTCTGCAAGGCCGCCGGGCTGACACCACCGGAACCGATCGGGCCACCCTGCATCGCCGAGTTGTGACCACGGGCAAGGCGGGTGAGACTGTCGAGCAGCAGGATGACGTCCTTGCCTTGTTCGACGAGGCGCTTGGCCCGCTCCATCACCAGATCGGCCACCTGGGCATGGCGGCGTGGGGATTCATCGAAGGTGGACGCGAAAACCTGCGAACTCACCGTTTCCTCGAAATCCGTGACTTCCTCCGGCCGCTCGTCGAGCAGCAGGATGATCAGCACGGCATCCGGGTGGTTCAGGCGGATCGAACGGGCGATCTGTTTGAGCAAAATGGTTTTTCCACCCCGCGGAGGAGCGACGATGATGCCGCGCTGACCCTTGCCGAGCGGGGCGATGAGATCGATCACGCGGACGCCGAGGAAATCATTCCCCTCGCCTTCCAAGTGGATCCGCTCATTCGGAAAAAGCGGCGTGAGCTTGTCAAATTCCGTCGGCGCATGATAGTCGGCAACAGGAATTCCCTCTACTTCCAACACCTCGAAACCCGAAAGATATTTATCCCGTTCCCGAGGAGCACGGACGCGGACCTTGATCAGTTGTCCGATACGCAGGCCGTGGTCACGCATCAGATTCGCACTCAGATGAATGTCGTCCGGACTCGGGCGGAAACTGCGTTGCGGGTCACGCAACATCGCAAAGCTGTCCTTTGCCATTTCCAAGACTCCCTCGCAGATCAGACCGGTCCCTTCGTGGCCGTAAAAGCAGAGCAGTTCGTAAATCAACTGGCTCTTCGCAATGCCGCCCTGGATTCTGGCAGGTACGGCTTCCGCCATGGCTTGCAACTCGGAGAGGGACTTGAGACGGAACTGGTTGATGTCAATGGAAGCGGGCGCCACGGGTGCCACCGCGACGATGGTTTCGGATTGCGACTCGGCGGCTTCTGATTCGTTAGGGAGATTCATTTGAAAAGACTGGGCAAAACGGCGGACTTGGGAACGTAGCACGGCAGGCGGACCTTCGTTCCAAAAAACCACATCCCCGCGGGAGATTTTTTCCTGGATCGGAAGCTGTGCGGCAAGAATGGATTCGATCATCGGACCATCGAAACCGCTGCGCGCCTTGAGCCGCTGGATTTGAGTGGAGCGGGATGAGGCGACGACAATCACCTTGGTCTGGCCGATGTCGAACCCCTTCTCGTAGAGGAGCGGAACATCCGCTACGAACAATTCCGCCCCCCGTGTAGCAGCCCGTTCCAAGGAATCAAGACATTCCTGCCGGACCCTCGGATGAAGGATCGCTTCAAGACGCAGCCGGGCCGGCTCTTCGGCAAACACCCTGCCGCGCAGAAAATCACGGTCGACACGCCCCTGTGAGTCCAATGCACCAGCCCCGAACTCCGCGGAAACGGCCGATGCCACTTCCGCATCGTTTTCAAGCAACCGGTGGACCGCAGCGTCGCAATCGAAGATGACCATCCCGGGCTGGAACTCCCGCAACAGGCGGCAGGCCGTCGATTTCCCGCAAGCAATCCCACCCGTCAATGCCATGACCCGCATGCGGCAGAGACTCAGGACTTTGCATCACCGAATCAAGAAAAGAACCGAGGCGGAAATTCCATCCCGTTCCCTGACGCAAAACGGGCGGAGGATTGCTCCCCCGCCCGCTTGTGAATGTTTTCCAACGAGCCGGTTACGGCGCAGGCGGAAGATCGATCAGAGGCAGGACGCCTGCATCCGGAGTGCCGCCACCGCCGGTCGAAACCGGGATCGAACCACCTGCGTCGGCTCCGCGGAGCGGACGGCCGGTCGCATCGATGATCTGCGCCGTGACGAAGATGATCAGGTTGCTCTTGATCCGGTTTTCAGCCTTGGTCTGGAACAGACGGCCGATGATCGGGATGTCCCCAAGAATCGGCACCTTGTCCTCGACGTTCTGGACGTCTTCACGCATCAGACCACCGACTGCGACGGTGTAGCCGTCATAAATGGTAAGTGCGGTGTTGACGCGGCGTGAGGAGAAGACCGGCATTTCAATGCGGTTCTCGGTGATGATCGAAACAACCGGGTTGCCGAGGGCATCGGTGCCAGGCGATTGGATCGGGCTGCCGTAGTTGATGAAACCTTCGAACTCGACGATTTCAGGAACGAAGCGAAGGTCGATCACGAAGTCGTTCTCACCGATGGTGGGTTCGATTTCGAGGGTCACACCGGTGTTCCGGGTGTCGAACGCCGTCGGAGTCGCCGGAGTGACCGGGAAGCTGCCACCGCCGCTGCCGCCGATGCCGCCGATGCCGCCGCCGCCGTTGCCGTTGGTCTGGCCGACGCTGTTCGGAAGTTCAGGGGGTTCGTATTCGGTCGGGTAGATGAATTCGCGGATGATTTCGATCGTCGCCTTTTGGCCGGAACGTGCGGTGACGGAAGGAGCGGTCATCAGGTCCGTGCCCTTTTTCTGGGCAAGACCGCGCATGATCAACTGGACCTGGCCGTCCGAGAACAGGCCGGTGAGGGCCATGATGCCGGGAGCCACATTGGCCGACTGGGCCGTGCGGTTCGGGTTGTTGAGGATCGCATCGATGTTGTTGCGGTTGATCGCCTGGTCACCCATGCGGAGGCCGTTGGTCACACCGTTGGTGGTGGTTTGGCTCGGGTCGGCAGGGATGCCGTCAACCGAGGTGCCGTTGACCGGGCTGATGAAATCGCCACCGGTCCGGCCGGCTTGGTTGCCGGTGGTGCCACCGCTGGCGAATACCGTGTTGGAAAGACCGAATGGATTGACAATCCAGTCGAAGCCGAGCTCGTCGTTGTTCTCTTGCGAGATTTCAACAAACTTGGTGGTGATCTTGACCTGCTTTGGCTTGTTGGAGCCAATGGAAGTGACGAGTTGCTCCACCTTGTCGAGTTCGGTCGGGGTGTTCGTCACCAGAAGAACACCACCGGTGCTCAGTGTGGCGGACGTGCCTTCGGCGAAGGCGATACCAGCCCGCTTGAGAAGTTCGAGGATCGGCGGGCGCGCGGTCAGAGCGCTGGGGCCGCTTTTGGCGGAAGCCTCAGCAAATGGATCCGCAGCGGCACCGCCACCACCACCGCCGCCGTCGCCACCGGAATCGAGGCTGGACGAGAAGTCAGGCGGCACGCGGAAGGTGCGGGTGAAGACATCCTCGCCACTTTCGGTTTGAGGAACGAGGGTGACAGCGAAGTCGTCCACCTTGTAGCGGAGCTTGGTCTGGTCACAGATGTATTTCAGAGCGACAGCGAGAGGAACATTGCGGATGCGGAGTTCCTTGACGCGGAGTGTTCCCGGATCACCACCACCGAGGGAGAGTGCCGGAGCACCTCCTGCGGCGGCATCGATGCCTGCTTCCGGAGCGGCACCACCACCCACGGGAGTGGCACGGGGACGGCGGATGACGAAGTTCACGCCTTTTTTGGCGGGATCCAGTTCGCGGGTGTCCAACTCGGTCGAGCGGAGACGAAGGAAATCGATCGCTTCCTCAACCGTGGTGTCCTCGAAATCGATCCGGGGAATGATGATGGTCCGCAGTTTTTCCGTGATGTAGGCGACACCACCGTCTTGGCTAGTAGATGGACCTTGGTCGGTGAAGGTCGGCGCGTCGGCAGGAACGGCGAGTTCCCATGCCTGATCCACCTGCATCAGAAGCTCGGCGCGGGTGTGATCGTAGGCAGCACGATAGTAATCGGTCTTCGCCTGATCGAGTTTCTCCATACCACGGCGGGCGGCGGAGTTGTAAGGATCGATGCGGAGCACGTTTTCATACTCGTGCTTGGCATCGTCATACTTGCCGAGATTGAAATTACCCTCGGCGGTGTAGAGGCCGCGGCGGACCTTGTCGACGTTCTGGGTGTGCTCGTAAGTGAGAGCGGGATTGGTGCGGATCGGATCATCAAGGAAACCGATCTCACGCTTTGCATCGGGATTTTCCGGATCAACGGAGAGAACTCCTTCGAGAAGGGTGCGGGCTTCGGAATACTTGCCCACCTTGCGATCCTGCATGGCAAGGGCGATGCTCGCATCACTCAAATGCGCGATGTAGGTCTGACGGCGGTCCGACACCATCGGTGCGTCGGGAAGACGGTCAAGAGCCTGCTTGTATTTGTCGACGGCTTTCTGATAGTCCCCCTTGGCATAGGCGGCGCGGCCTTCAGCGAGGAGTGCGTCCCCTTCCGTAACAGCATTCTGGCGGCGGATCATTTCGCGCTCGGCGAGACCACTGAGGCCGGAGCTTCCTTCGCCGGCATTCGCAACCGATACGATGAGAGGAGTGGAGGAGGCCACTGCCATCAACGCGAGGGCGGTGCGACTGGATCGATACATTGGCGTTTTTTGCATATTGAGCTGAGGTTTTCTGGCGATGTTTGGGAGCTTTGGAAAGCGATTTTTTAGGGGAACTTAGGGGGTGGGCATCTGGGGAAGGCTGCCTTTGCTGATGGAAAGGGTCTTCTTGGCACCGCTCTCATCAGGATATTCGACCTCGACCGACTCCGGAGTGATCTTCACCACCTTGTAGTCTTTTTTGGTCGAGCCCGGAGGAAGGGCAAAGCTGGTATTTTCCTCAACCTTGAAGTCCTTACCAGCGAAACCGAGCGCTTCGAGGGAGAAGACGGCAGTCCGGTCGAAATGCAAAAACTCGTTCTTGCGTTGCTCTTGGAGAGAGGCGGGGACTTCATAAATCGTGCCCTTCTTGTTGGGGCGCTGGTCCTCGATCCTCACGATGGTCACTTCAACCTCCATGTTGATCCTCGTATTGTGCTCCTTGCGCACTTCGGATCCGAGAAGCTTGAACCTTTCCTTCATCGGTCCTTTATCAAAGAAAAGGGCGTTCGGCGCAACTGGCTCCACACCTGTTTTGTTCGCCTGGCGGTTAGAATCCTCGTAGTTGAAAGGAAATTTCCCGTCGGCATTGAATCCGGGACGAAGCACCCAAGCGAGGCTCTCGTCCTTCAGATACATCAGCTTCGCGATCAGGGCCGGGAACGATTTCGCGTTGTTCGGATCCGTCTTCGCGTTGAACTCGTCCAGGTTGGAGAAACCGTCCTGATCGGGATCGCGGCTGGGCGAATCGGCGTAACCCGGGTCCAGGCGGTTTTCGATCCACCAGATGTTGGGGATCGGCGGGTGAATCGGAGGCTCGTCCTTGTTGAGAGGATCAATCGGCACATCGGGTGCCTTGCTGGAGACGAAAAGCGGGATGCCGGTGAAAAGATCGACCGGACGGCCGGCCACATCAGCTTTCGTCCACGAGTGATCAAGTTTTCCCGATGCCAATGCTTTGGGAATGAGGTCGGCCCCCTTGACAGACGGATCGTTCACACCTTTCCCCTTGAGGTCGGCGTTGAAATCTTGTTCGACGCTTCCGAACTTGGAGAAGCCCATGTAGGCAAGACCGAGGGCGAGCGCAACCGCTCCGCCAAGAGCGGCTTTTTCGTAATTCTTTGAAAACCAGGACATGGTTGGAAAATGGGCGGTTGACGGGTTAAGGAAGTTTCTTCACTGGAAGAAATTGAAGGACATCAAGGCGGACGAACACGTGCACCTGTTCATTGCCGAGCACTTGGGAAAGGATGCGGCTGGAGTCCGCATGCTCGGGTGCGGCGGCGGGTTTTTCAGGTGCGGGGGCAGGCTTCGCTGCGTCATCACCAGGAAGGACGAATCCACCACCGAAGGCACTGTCACCACCCGCCGGCTTGGCGGCGGCGGGCTTTTCAAACTGAGCGTCGGCGGCACGCGGCGGATCCTTCTTTGCGTTGGTGACGCGGATCGCACGGACAACCACATACTGGTTCTCCGGCTTGACGATCGACGAGAGGAATTCGCGGGCGCTCTTTTCAGGACCGGTGAAGGTGATCTCCAAAGGAAGCGGACGGGCGACAGCGTTGGCGGGAGCGTTGTAAACCTGACCATCTTCTTCCGGCAGGCTCGCACGATAGAGGTTGCGGAATTCGGAAGGACGGGCCTTCGCCAACTCCAACAGGATGCTCTTGACGGCACCGACCTGATAGGTAAGCAAGCCGGTAGCGTTCGGCAGGGCGAGCGAAGTCTTATACCGCACGAAGCCAGCGAAAAAACCTTCCGGCACGGTCGTTCCGGCTTCCTCGAAGGCCTTGCGGATTTCAATATCGGCATCCTTCACGCTGTTAGTGAAATCCTGCGGGGAAACATTCTTGAGTTCCTTGGGACGGAACTTTTCGAAGGATGCCTGGAGGCTGTCCACCGATTTCCGGTATTCGTCCAGTGCCTTGCGCTTTCCATCGCGGTTTTCCGGCCGTGGATAGAGCGGGAGCTTCTCGTAGCTTGCCGCTTCGGCCGCAGCTTCGTCGAATTTGGTCTTGGCCTCGTCGTAACGGGTCGCTCCGCCGGCACCCACAAAATACAACACCGCAACCCCGAGAAGGGTTCCGCCGCCGAGGGCTACCACAAATTTATTATCCTTGATCCAACTCATAACTCAGATGGCAAATATTGGGTGAATGTCACTTGATCGCGATTTCGCGGGACAAAGGGAGGGTGATTTCGAACGGAAGTCCCAACTCCCCGGGCTTGCCGGTGACGGTGATGTCGAGAATGCGGTCGTCGGTGAGGACGACGTCGGCACCCTTTTCATCCTTGTAGGTGAAACGGAAGCAGGATGACTTGTCGCGAAGGTTTTTCAGAAGCTCGGAAACGACATTCTGACTCTTCGGGGTTTCCCGCCAGAAGCCCTTGATGTGCACTGCATTCGCAGTCGCGCCGCCGGAAGGAGCTGCTGCGGCTTGGCCGGGTCTCTTGGGTGGCGCAGATTGAGTAGTTTCCTCAGCCTTGAGCTCGGCAAGTGCCGAAGTGCCGTAGGCGGCGGTGGGGAATTCGGGACGGACGACAGGCTTGCCGTTCTGGGCTTTCGCTTCGGGCTTTGGTGCACCGCTTCGCTTGGCGGCCAGTGCGGGATCGTAGCCGTTGAGAGGTTCGAAATCCGTCAGCCAGACCGCATCGCTGGCGAAAGCACCGCGGAGTTCCGAAATCACGTCCATCCAGGCGGAGTGGGCGGATTCGGCATCGGTAAAACCATTGGCGATCTGACGGAGGCTGTCCTCGTTTTTCAGAAGTTGCTCGATCGGCCCCTTGTCTTCGCCGAGCTTGTTGCGCTGGTCCGACATTTTCGTGGCTTCTTCGACGGCCTTGGAAGCGGCGACGTTCTGGAAGACGGCCCATGCGGCGACACCGGCAAGTAACACGGCGGCGGCGGCGATGAAAAACGGCTTGCGGCGGTCGGCAGCGCGGGACTGCTCGACCACGATCGGCACGAGATCGATATTGATGGTGGATTTCCCGATGCCACGAAGACCGAGGCCGACGAGTTCACCCATCAGGTGGCCTTCACGCTGGATGACGGCCGCATCGACGCCCTTGCCGATGGCCACATTGGCGACGGGATTGAAATACTCGACCGGAAGGTTGAGCTTCTCTTGGAAAAATTCGAGTGTGTAGGGAAGATTCGCACCTCCACCAGCAAGAAGAACGCGGCGCGGCGCGCTGCCGCCGTGCTGACTGCGGTAGTAGTTGGTGGTCCGCGCGATTTCCGCAGGAAGGCGGGTGAGCGCGTTGCGGATGACCATCGCGAGAGCGGCGACGGATTCGTCCATCTGCTCGGTGTGACCACCGCCGAGGGCGACGAGGCCGTTGGCGATTTTCTGATGCTCGGCCTCAATGAAAGGAATTCCGTATTCCTTGGCGATCGACGCGGTGACCGCCGAACCGCCGATGGCGATGCTGCGGGTGAAGAAACGGCGGCCTTCGATGTAAAGCAGGTTGCTGGTTTTCGCACCGATGTCGATCAGCAGGATCGGTTCTTCCGGGTTGCCGTAGGTGGCGCGGAAAGCGTTGTAAATAGCCATCGGCGCGACATCCACTTCGGAGGTGCCGAGACCGCTGTCGTTGACCGCGGCGTTGAGTTCGTCGAGCGCATCCGCCTTGATGGCGACGATGACAACTTCCTTGTCGTCAGCGCCTTCGATGAGTTCGTAATCCCAAACGACTTCCGCAAGCGGGAAAGGTACGTGCTGTTGGGCTTCGAAGGTGACGAGCTGCTCGATGTTATCCTCCTGCAGCGGCGGAAGTTTCACGAAACGCGTGAAAACCGACTGGCCGGAAATCGCGTAACGGGCCTTCGTCTTGCCGACCTTGAGCCGCTGGACGAGATCGGCGATGGCGACCCGGGTTTGTGAAATCTTTGACGCTTCGAGCGAGGGATCGGCTACGATGGATTCGGAGTCATATGCCTTGAGAACCAGGCTGCCGTTTTTCGAGGTTTCGAAAACGGCCATGCCGATGCGCTGGGATCCGATATTGAGTGCTACGGTGGTCTGATTGTCAGCCATGATGCGGGTTGATGAGAGGAGAGACTAATCCAATGGGAGAAATGGCGAAGGCCAATTCTTAGCGACGCTCGGCGGAAACTTCCGCGTAGCGGTCCCACCACATGTTCGCGAACGGCGTTTCAGCCTTCGTCAGCAAAGGCACCGATTCGCTACGGGAAATCTTGTCGGAAGCGGCATTCCACCAGCCGGGCTTGCCCTTGTTGGTTTCCTCGGCCTTCTTCTCGCCGTTCACGAGAACCTCGTAACCCACAAACTCGACGGCCTGCTTGCCACCCTTGTCGGAGCCGGTGAGGCGCTTGACCGAAGCAGGAGAGAGGTAGATGGAAAAGAAAATCTGATCGTCATCGAGCGGGACGTTGACGTGATTGACCTCCTTGGTGAGGAGAAGGAATGTGCCCGGTTTGTCGGGGTTCTTCACCGCGACGTACCACTTGACGGTGACTTTCTCGCAAGTCTTCGAAGGCGGTTCGGGGGCGAGGGAGATTTTCAGCTTTGCCTCGATTTCCAACCAATCCTTGGGTTTGAAACTCTTCTGCTTGCCACCGGAAAACTCGGGGGAAGGAAGATCGTCGAAGGCGGGCTTCTCTCCAACCACCTTGGCGGCTTGTCCGTTGGCGCTGGTCATTGAAACCATGGCGAGGATTGCGGAAGCGGCGAGAGAGACGGAAAAACGGGGAAAAATATTCATACGGTCTGGGTTTTGAAAGAAGCTAGGGAATTGGGTTTCGGGTTGACCAGAGAAAATGATGATTTTCCGCAAAATTTCGTTCGAAGTAAATACACTTGAGCCTTGCAACCGTTACAAGCGATTGACTAACCGCAGCTTGCCAAGCATCACTTGTGCCATGGCACACGCAACATTCCAACCCGAAGAACCGCAGCCGAAGGTTGTTGGAAGCTTCGGCAGTTCGGCCGATCTGCGCGAAACGAGCGCTCTCACGACTTGGGAAAACTGCGATATCGCGGAGATCCGGCTCGATATCGTCATGTCGGAAAGCGGTGCCCTCGATCCCTCCCAATGGGCTCACTTGTCGGTGATCCCCCTGCTTTTCACCGCCCGCCGCAGCGAGGAAGGCGGCGCACGCGAACTCGATGCGGCGATGCGGATGGAGCTGCTGCGGGCGTCGCTCGATCAGGCGGCGCTGGTCGATATCGAGGTCGCCAGTATCGGCGAAATGGCCGGTCTTCTCGCCGAACTCGAAGCGCGGCAGATCCCGTGGATCGGCTCGTTCCATGACTTCGAAAAACTGCCGGAAACAAGCGTGCTCGAAGAGGCCGCGCGACGGGCCAGGGACGCCGGTGCCGCGATTTTCAAAACAGCGGCGAAGCTCTCACAGCCGGATGATCTCGCCCGACTGGCGGACTTCCAACTGGCGGATCACGGCATCCCGGTTTCCACCATGGGCATGGGCCACCTGGCTCCTGTTTCACGTCTGCTCTGCGCCCAGTGCGGCAGCCGCTTGAACTACGGCTACATCGGAAAAACGCCGACCGCTCCCGGCCAGTGGGACAGCCTGCTTCTGAAACAGGCGATCTCGCGGCTCGTTTCTATCAACAGCTAACCGATGATGTCCACCGGCGCGTCCGGCAGTGCCTTGAGGAAGGCCTGACCGTAGCGTTTCGTCAGGATACGGTTGTCGAGGATGCATACCAGCCCCTTGTCCTTCTCGGTGCGGATCAGCCGGCCTACGCCTTGGCGCATCTTGAGGATCGCTTCCGGCACCGAGTAGTCCATGAACGGATTTCCACCCGCCGCTTGAATGGCTTCGAGGCGGGAGGCTACCAACGGATGGTCCGGCACGGCAAATGGCAGACGGGTGACAATGACGTTTGACAGAGCCTCGCCCGGCACATCGACGCCGGTCCAGAAACTGTCGGTTCCGAACAACACGCTGTGCACGTCCTTGCGGAATTCCTCGATCATCCGGTGCCGCGGCAGACCGTCGCCCTGCAGGAAAACCCGCCATCCCTGGGTGCGGAAAAAGTGCTCCAGCCGCTGGGCGCAGTCGCGCATCGTCCGGTAGCTGGTGAAGAGCACGAAGGCCCGGCCGTCGCTCTCCAGCACGGATTGGCGGATGCCCTCGGCGAGCAGTTCGTCGTATTTCGGCGTCCCCGGATCCGGCACCGATTTGTAAATCCGGATGCGCATCTGCCGCTGATAGTCGAAAGGACTTCCGATGCACAAGGCGCGCGCTTTTTCCGCGCCGACACGGCCGCGGAAGTAGCCGAGTTTCGGATCGCCGACACCGAGCGTGGCACTGGTTAGAACGAGGCTTTTCTTTCCGGAAAACAGCAGCGGACGCAACCTGTCAGCCACGTTCACGGGCGCTCCATGAAGGCTGTACTGCGTCTCGTCTCGACCGCTCCGTTCGACCCAATAGACACTGTCCTCCGAACCCTGATCAAGGAAAACGCCGACCGCTCCATGCGTCTCCCGCAGCCGGCGCGAGGCGTCCTGAAGCTCCGCGCGCGTCGTTTCCGACTCCACATCGGCGGCGAGCGCGTCGATCTCCTGCCAGAGCTCTCGCAGCGGCGCGGCGAGCGTGTTAGTGACCAGTTCCGGTTCGCGCACGCGGCATTCTTTCGAAAAATCTCCGAACTTCGCGATTCCTCCCACGTCGTGGAAAAACCGGTCGGCCGCCATCAGCGCATTTTCCACCGCGTTCATCGCAGACGCCTTGCGGAAGGTCTTCAGCAGACCCTTGCGCGTCCGCGGATGATAGAGACGCTGAAGGTCGAACCGCAGCCCCGCTTGCGAAACCCGCAGCCCTAACTGGACCGCCGCCACCTGCTCGATGGTGTGCGCCTCGTCGAGGATCGCAAAGTCGTTGGGAAACAGGAAACCGCCCGTTTTTTTCGCGTCCTCCTCGGCAGGTTCCATCTCGGTGTTGAGCAGTGCGAAAAACAGCGTGTGGTTCACCACAATCAGCCTCGCCTCCGCCGCCGCCTTCCGCGCTTCCTGGAAAAAACAATCGCCCTTCGGCCCGCAATGCCGCGCGGTGCACAGGTGCGCCTCGCTGCACACCTGCAGCCAGACTTTCATCTGCGGCTGGAAATCCAAGTCGCTGAGCGTGCCGTCGCGGGTGCTTTCCGCCCACTGGCGGATCGCCTCCAGTTCGTCGTTTTCCGTCCCGGTGAAAAGATCCGCCGCCTGTTCCCTCGCACGCCGCAGTCTCAACGGGCAAAGGTAGTTCTGCCGGCCTTTCAAGAGAACCGCCGGAAGCTCGTCACCAAGGATTTTCCTAACGATCGGGATGTCCTTGCGGACGAGCTGCTCCTGCAAATTGATCGTATGCGTGGAAATGATCCCTTTCCGGCCCGTCTCGATCGCAAACCGCGCGGCGGGCAGCAGATAGGCCAGCGACTTCCCCACCCCGGTGCCCGCCTCCGCGACCAGCGGCGAGGCCCCGATCAGCGCCTCGGCCACCGCCACCGCGAGTTCCTGCTGCTGCGGGCGGTATTCGAAGTCGCGCGATTTCGCCAGCACGCCCTTCCGCGAAAACGCTTCCCGCACCGCATCGCTGAATCCGGGCATCGGTTGGCCTTCCGCTATTGAAATCATCTCCCGGCCATCGCATCCGGCATTTGCCTTCCTGCCAAGCCGCAACTTCGGCCCCCGGGCATAACGCACTCGACACCCCCGCCCCGCCGCCGCCATTCTCCGCCCCTCGCGGCCTCCCATGCTCTTCTTCCGCAATCACCTGCTCCGTTTCCTGCTGCCCCTCGCGCTCATCGCCGTGGGCATCGGGCTATGCGCGATCCTCGTCCCTGCGGAATCGGCGGCCGTGAAACAACAGATCCTCGGCTTCCCGGATTCCGACGTCCAGGCCCACCACGCGCGGCCGATGGTCCTCGCCATCCTGTGTTTCCTGCCCGCGCTCGCCAGCCTCGTCTATTGTTTCGGCGGCACGCTGGACCGCTACATCGCCCGCCAGTTCGCCGGGATTTTCGGCATCTGCCTGGCCGCGCTTTTCACGATCTGGCTGCTGATCGACCTCACCGACAAAATTGGCGATTTCCGTGAGAGCAAGCATGTCATCTACACCATCCTGCTGTTTTACGGCACCCGCCTGCCCGCCGTGCTGTTGCTTCTGCTGCCTTACAGCCTGCTGCTTTCGCTGCTTTATTCTTTGGGAAAACTCTCCACCACCCGCGAAATCACCGCGATGATCCAGTCCGGCCGCGGTGTCTTCCGGATCACCCTGCCGGTGATCATCGCCGGGTTTTTCCTCAGCCTGTTGAGCCTCGGGCTGAACTACCACTGGGCGCCGACCGCCGAGGGCGCGGTGGATTTCATCCTCGCCGACGCCACCGGCAAGCAGGCGAACGAGGCGTCCAACGTGCTCTATCGCAACGCGAAAACCCGCCGCCTGTGGATGATCGGCGGGTTTCCCCAGGACTATCAGTTGGGCAAGGAGTTGCTCAACGTCGAGGTCACTACCACCCGCCCGGACGAGACATTGGAAAGCCGGCTCTTCGCGAAACGCGCGCTCTGGGACAGGCAGACCCGCACCTGGTCCTTCGTGGAACCGGTCATCGGCCATTTCCAGCCCGGCCAGCCCGCGGAGTTCCAAACCGAGCCCGGCCCGCTGCGGATCAAGTCCTGGTCGGAAACCCCGTGGCAGCTCATCAAGCCCGGGCTCAGCGCCGCCTATCTCGGCATCCCCGACCTCAACGGCTGGCTGAACTCGAATTTCAAAAACGCTGAAACCACCGACGCCTCGCCCTACCTCACCCAGTGGCACTACCGCTGGGCACTGCCGTTCACCTGCCTTGTCACCGTCCTGCTCGCCACCCCGCTCTCCATCCACTTCGCCCGCCGTGGTGCCGGCGGCGGAGTTTTCATCGCGGTCGTGCTCTCCGCCCTCATGCTGCTCACCAGTAACATCTCGCTCGCCCTCGGCGAGGCCGGCACGCTCCGTCCCGCTCAAGCCGCTTGGTTACCGAACGTAGCCTTCACCCTGCTCGGCCTCTATCTCTTCCACCGCCGCATTTCCGGCCGGCCGATTTACCGCTCCCTTCTCCGCTTCCTCCCCGGAAACGACTAACCTTACTCAACCCATGGCAATTGCAGAATCCTGGCATGTCCGCTCCCGCGGTCGTGAATGCGCCGCCACCCAACGGGCCTTCACCGATGGCGAGCAGATCATCACCGCGCTGTTCCCCGATCCCGAATCCAGCGGCTACGTCCGCCGGGACTACTGCGAGGAAGGCTGGAAACAACACCTGGAAGCCGGCGAAAATGCCTTTTCCTTCTGGAAAACCCGCTTCGCCGCCCCGACCGGCAATGAAAACGCCAACCCGGTGGAAAAGCTCAGCGCCGAAGAAATCCTCCAACGCCTCGTCGAAGAGGACGAAGACCACACCGAGAACGCCCGCTTCATCCTCGCCGTCATGCTCGAGCGCCAAAAACTCCTGCGCGAGACCGACAGCCAGCACACACCCAGCGGCATCCTGCGTGTTTACGAACACCGCAAGACCGGTGAAGTCTTCATCGTCAAGGACCCGAACATCCCCCTCAGCCAGATCGAAGCCGTGCAGAACGAGGTCTTCATCCTGCTCGAAAACAACGGCCGCACGCCTACTCCCGACGAAGTCGTGCCGGACCTGCCAGCAGAAAATTCGGCTGAGCCCGAGGAAACTCCCGCAGTTGTGGACGAGCCCGCCGCCGGAATCGTCCCGGATTCGGAGGAGGAGTAAATCCGTTTAAAAACCGCCTCTCCATTCAATCCCTACAAGAATTCAGACGGAGGCAGGTGCCGTTTGAAATCCATTGCCCTGTGGAGGATTCGGACGATTTCCAGATTTTTCTCTCCTGCCCTGAAAAGGATCACATGACTGCCTTCCACAGTGATCCGGCAATCGGGGAAAAGATCCTGCCGAATTCGATATCGCCCGAGATCGGCAAGAATGATTTCAAATTTGGCCCAGAGGCTGTCAAGATAGCGCTCCTCCTGATCAGCGCCCCAGTTTTCGAGGGTATAGTCACGGATCGCTTTCAAGTCAGCGAGAGCGGCTTCGGTAAGAAGCAGCTTCATAGCTCACCACGAACGAGCGCCTTGAAATGCTCTTTCGATTCCGCAGTCACCGTTTGACCCGCTTGGAGCTGGGCAAAGCCGATGGCGGCCTCCCGCGCCAAACTTTCGAACCGTTGGTCCACGACCTTCGCCGCCTCATCGTCGATCTGCTCGGCCAGCGCGAGCAGTTGGTCGTCCGGCAATTTCCGGACTTCCTGCATAATTTCTGCAATTTCCATGCGGGATATCTAGCGCTATTTCCTCTCAACTGCAAGGTTTCCGCGTAGGGACTTGGAAGGGATGCGGCCCGGGCATTCGATGCTTACTTGATCAATTTGATTCGCCTGCGATTACAAACCCGCCACCACAGAAGGCTGAAACGAATCGGTTGCCAGAGCGGCCGATCTCGGTATGCTCCGCGCCCCGGCAAAAGACGCCGGTTCCTCAAAATGAATCATCCCCATGTAGCGATTGTTGGTGCGACGGGTGCCGTCGGTGTCGAAATGCTCCTTTGCCTTGAGCAGCGGAATTTCCCACTCAGCAAGCTGAAGCTTCTCGCTTCGGCACGTTCCGCCGGGAAAAAAATGACCTTCCGGGGCGAGGAAATCACGGTGGAAGAACTCACCCACGATTCATTCGGAGACGTGGACATCGCCCTCTTCAGCGCGGGCGGCGGGATTTCCCTCGAATACGGCCCGTCCGCCGCGAAGGCCGGGGCGGTGGTGATCGACAATTCCTCCGCTTTCCGGATGGACGCCGATGTGCCGCTCGTCGTGCCTGAAATCAATCCGGAAGCCGCTAAGAACCGTCCGCGCAACATCATCGCCAATCCGAACTGCACGACCATCATCTCGCTGATGGCGCTCAAGCCGCTGCACGACGCGTTCGGCCTGCGCTCGATCATCGCCTCGACCTATCAGGCGGTTTCCGGTTCCGGTGCCCAGGGCATCATCGAGCTGGAAGAGCAGATGAAGGCGATCAACGCCGGCGAGCCGGTGACGCTCAAGGTCTATCCGCGCCAGATCGCCTTCAACGTGATCCCGCAGGTCGATAGCTTCACCGAAAACGGCTACACCAAGGAAGAGCTCAAGATGCTCAACGAAGGCCGGAAAATCATGAACCTGCCGGACCTCCGGGTTTCCTGCACCTGCGTGCGCGTGCCGGTCTATCGCTCCCACTCGGTTTCCATTACCGCGCAGTTCGAGCGCCCCGTGGATGCCGATGCCGCCCGCGCCGCCTATGCGGGCAAGGCGGGCGTGCAGGTCGTGGATGACATCGCTAACAAGTCCTTCCCTGTGCCGCTCGACACCACCGGCAAGGACGATTGCCTCGTCGGCCGCATCCGCAAGAACCTCGTCTTCGACAACGCGCTCGACCTCTGGGTGGTCGGCGATCAGGTGCGGAAAGGAGCGGCGCTCAACGCCGTTCAGATCGCGGAGATTCTTTGAAGAGGTTGATGGTTGAGAGTTGATGGTTGATGGTAAGAAAATGAATGAATTCCTCTTCACTATCAACCATCAACCATAGACCATCAACTTCCTCTCTACCTCCATGGACCTGAAAACCTACCTCACCGCCCGCGCCAAGGAAGTCGATGCGGCCATGGACTCGTTCCTGCCGAAAGCCAAGGAGCGCCCGGCGACGATCCACGAGGCGATGCGCTACAGCGTCTTCACCGGCGGAAAACGCCTGCGCCCCGTCCTCTGCCTCGCAGCGGCGGATGCATGTGGTGGGGAAATTTCCAACGCGCTCGCTCCGGCCTGCGCGGTGGAGTTGATGCACACCTACTCCCTCGTCCACGATGATCTTCCGGCAATGGACGACGACGATCTCCGCCGCGGCCGGCCCACCTGCCATAAGGTTTACGGCGAAGGCATGGCCGTGCTCTGCGGCGACGCGCTTCTCACCGAGTCCTTCATCGTGCTCGCCAAAACTCCTGCGACGAAACGCTACAACGTCGGCGATTACATCGCCGAACTTGCGGAAACCGGCGGCAGCCGCAAGCTCATCGGCGGTCAGGTGATGGACCTCGAGGGCGAAGGAAAAAAACTCACGAAGCGCGACCTCGTTAGAATCCACGAAGCGAAAACCGCCGCCCTTCTCACCACCTCATTGCGCCTTGGCGCGATGTCCGCCAACGCCACCCCGGCGAAGCTCGAAGCGCTCACCACCTTCGGCTACAACCTCGGCCTCGCCTTCCAGGTCATCGACGACATCCTCGACGTCACCCAGACCACCGAAATGTTAGGAAAGACCGCCGGCAAGGATGAAGCTGTGGAAAAAGCCACCTACCCCTCCATCATCGGCCTTGCCGCCTCGCGCAAGGAAGCGGCGAAACTCACGAAGGCAGCGCTGGACGCCCTCAAGCCTCTCGGGAAAAACGCCGCCCGCCTGGAGGAAATCGCCGCGCATCTGCTGAAGCGGGAGTATTGAAACGGCGCTTCCGCCGCGCACGATCCGGCGTTTGATGGATTGGCGGAAAATTCACGGTATTCCCCATGATGCTTTTCCGATCTCTCGTCCTGCTGGGTTTCGCGCTGCCGTTGCACGCGCAGGTGGACGCATGGGATCTGCCGCCGGTGAAATACTCGGACACTCCGGCTCAGGATCGGATGGCGCAGATGGTGAAAAAGTGGACGCAGCCCGAAACCCTGCCGCACGGTGCCACGCCTTTGGAACGGATGCGTGAAATCCTGGCCGCATTGGAGGTGCCCGAGTCCTCGCAGATCCTGGTGTTTTCAAAAACCAGCAAACAGAACGGGCTGATCACCCCGGCCAATCCGCGCGCGCTCTATTTCTCCCGTGATTGTTACTGCGGCTATGTTCCAGGCGGCATGATGGAAGTGGTGATACAGGACCCGCAGCTCGGTCCCGTCTTTTACGCGATCGATTTGGGAAATCCCACCACACCGCCGAAGGTGGAGCGCGATACCAACGACTGCCTGAGTTGTCACGGCACCGGGCGAACGGAAAATGTTCCGGGTCTGTTGCTGCGGTCGACCTATCCGAATGAGGATGGCCAGCCGCTGCTGTCACTGGGCTCCGGGCTCATCACCCACCAGACACCGGTGACAGAGCGGTGGGGCGGTTACTATGTGACCGGTTCAATTTCCCTGCCGCATCTCGGCAACCGGACTTACACCGACGGGCGGCAGGCCGAGCCCCAACAATTCGCATGGAAGGACCTGAGCGGAAAAATCAACACCTCGAAATACCTCCGCCCCACCAGCGACGTGGTGGCGCTCATGGTCCTCGAGCATCAGTGCAAGGCTCACAATCTGCTGACCGCCGCGAGCATGAATTATCGCCGCGCTTGCTACCTCGGAAAAGCCGCCAGTCCGGATGGCAATCCCGACGAAGGTGCCGCCGGACGGGTTGCGGAAAGCGCTGCCGCGGAAATCGTGGAGTGGTTTCTCTTCACCGGAGAGGCCGCCCAAGGCAGCGATGGAGTGGAAGGAGACGGAGAGTTTCAAAGACAATTCGAGGCGGGCATACCACACACTGCTGATGGAAAATCCTTGGGCGAGTTCCAACTGAACGGCCGGCTGTTTAAAAACCGTTGCTCCTACATGATCTATTCGGATGCGTTCCGAAGCTTGCCCGGAACCGTCAAATCCAGGGTCCTCGCCCGGCTCTGGAAAATCCTCGATTCCCCGGATGCCGACGATTTCCACAAGGAGATGAAGCTTCCCGAGCGCCGGAAAATCGCCGACATTCTCCGGGAAACCGGGATCCTGTGACGCCGCACTAACACCCGGACCCGGGTGCCGAGGACCTATGGCGCTGCCTGTCCAAGCTCAGGATGCTTACCCAAACCTGGCTGGCCTTTCGGCAGGAAACATGTGGGTAACCGGCAGAGCACGCTGCCGCCACAGTCCATGGTGCCGGGCACAGCTCGGGGCGGACTTGGTATGGCCAGTGCTTAACGCGCTCTGATACGTCCATCAGAGCTTGTCGCCGCCGGACGTTTGCTTCAGTTTGCGAGTTGCCGTGTGATGATCCATCACCGGAAAACCCACCCTTCACCCACCTACCTTTCCCATGGGAATCAAATACCGCCTGATCGTGATGAGTTTCCTGCAGTTCTTCGTCTGGGGAACCTGGCTGATCACCGTCAGCAACTACTGGTTCATCACGAAGGGCTGGAGCGGCGCGGATTTCGGGTGGGTCTTTTTCACGCTGGGTCTTTCCTCTCTCATCATGCCCGCGCTCACCGGCATCATCGCCGACCGCTGGGTGAACGCGGAACGGCTTTACGGCATCCTCCACATTCTCGGCGGACTCGCCCTCGCCTGCATCCCTGCGGTCAACCATCCGGGCACTTTTTTCTGGGTAATCTTCGCCGCGATGCTGTGCTACATGCCGACCATCGCTCTCTCGAATTCCGTCGCCTACAACATTCTCAAGACGAACGGATTTGACGTCATCAAGGTGTTTCCGCCCATCCGCGTGTGGGGGACGATCGGTTTCATCGTAGCAATGTGGGTGACCAATCTGACGGGCAACAAGGCCGCGGCCAACCAGTTCTACGTCGCCGCAGTGGTGGCGGTGTTGCTGGGTGTCTATTCATTCACGCTGCCGAAATGCCCTCCGCTGAAATCGACGGAGAAGGGCGCACCGATGATGGAGCTGCTGGGACTGAGCGCGTTCAAGCTGTTCGGAAACTACAAGATCGCGCTGTTCTTCGTCTTCTCGATGTTCCTCGGCGGCGCGCTGCAGCTCACCAACATGTATGGCGACGTCTACCTATCAGATTTCGCCTCGGTTCCGAAATACAGCGATTCATTCGTGGTGAAATATTCGACGATCATCCTCTCGATCTCACAGATTTCTGAAACGCTCTTCATCCTTGCGATTCCGTTTTTCCTCAAACGCTTCGGCATCAAGATGGTGATGCTCATCAGCATGCTGGCGTGGGTGCTGCGCTTCGGATTCTTCGCTTACGGCAATCCGGCCGGCGGCCTGTGGATGATCGTCCTGTCCTGCATTGTCTACGGCATGGCCTTCGATTTTTTCAACATCTCGGGCTCGCTATTCATCGAGACGACTACGGATTCGAAGATCCGTTCCAGCGCGCAGGGTCTGTTCATGATGATGACCAACGGCTTCGGCTCCATCTTCGGCAGCCTCGCCAGTGGTTACGTCATCGACCGGTTTTTCACCCACAACGGCGCGAAGGACTGGCACGGGATCTGGCTGTCATTCGCAGCCTACGCGCTGGTCATCGCCATTGCCTTCGCCGTGATGTTCAAGCACAAGCATGATCCCGAGGTGACGGAAAACTACAGCCATTGAGCCAACGTGGTGCGGGACTTCAGTCCGCTTTTCCCCGCGAACGGGAAGAACGGACTGAAGTCCCTAACTACTTTCACTTGCCCAGCAGGTAAGCGAGCAGATCCTTCAGCTCGTCCGGGTTGAGACGGTTGATAAGCGCGGGTGGCATCGGGGAAACCGGCGAGGGTTTCATGCCCTTGATGTCGTTGCGTTCGATCTCGATGGTCTGGCTGCGGTCGAAGGGATTGGTCGCGACGATCCATCTTTCATCCTTCTCCTCGATGATCTTGCCACTGATGTCCGAGCCGTCCTTGCGGCTGATCAGATCGAAGGCGTATTGGTTGGAAATCACCTTGCTCGGATCGAGGATCGCCTCGGCGATGTCATGCACCTTGAAGCGGCCGCCGACATTCGTTAGATCCGGGCCGATTGCTCCGCCTTCATTGCCGTAGCGGTGGCAGGCGGCGCAGAGCGAGGCTTGGAACATCTTTTTGCCGTTCTCCTTGTTACGGCCTTCCAGTCCGCTTTCGGCGAGTTTCACCACCTCGTCGATGGTCCACACGCGGCCCGGCCCTTTGATTTCCGGCAGATTCGCCAGCACGTTTTCAGACGCAGCATTCGCACGACCGGCGAGGCGCCCTCGTTCCTCGGGAGTGCAGGTGGCGAGTGTTTCCTTCCGCAGGTCGACGATGAACCCGGCGTAACTGTTGCCGCCTTTTTTTTCCAACAGCTTGTCGAACCAGGCGAAGAAACGTTCGCGTTCGTCCGCTTTCCACGGGCCTTTCACGACACGCAGGCAGTAGATGTAATGGATGACCTGCGCGGGCGGCAGGTGGGCGATCATGTCCTCGACGGTCTTGCCGTAGTTCTTGTTCCGCTTCGCAAGCTCCAGCCAGTCGGGAGCCGGTGTCGGCCCTGCGGAATCCATCAGCGCCAGTGTGCGGGGAACAATTCCGGGTGCCTGCAGATAGGAAAGCATCCGGCAGAGTTCGCGGTTCATCATGTCATCCTGCGCGGGAAAGGAGGCGTCGATTTTCTCCAGCACCTGCGCGCGCGCAGCGTCGTCGGGCGGGCCGAAACGGGCGAAGACGAGACCTGCGGCGCGGAGCCAGTTGAGTTTCTGCTGTTGGTCGAGCTTGGACCAATCAAGTCGGTCCAGCGCCGCGAGAATTTGCAAACGATTTGCCTCTGTCCCGACGCGGGCGAGACCCATCGAGGCTCCGATGACATCCCATGGCTTGCTCGCGGTGTTTCCGAGGATGGGCAGGAAACTTCCCGCGCCCTGTTGTTCCAACGCCACGCGGGAGTTGAAACGCGTGATCCTGTCGTCACTGCCGAGCGAGGTCGCCGCGGACGCGGCATCCATCAGCGCGAGATCCTTCGAGTGGTACGCGACGGGCGCGGTGGACTCGCCGCCGGTGTAGCTCACCCGCCAGAGCGCGGACTCGGTCCGGCGACCTCCCGTTAGAAGATACATCGCGCCGTCGTTGCCAATCACCGCATCGGTGAATGGCAGGCCGGTGCCGGAGATGAATTCATCGCGCTCGGCATGATAACCGGAACCTTCGGGCGTGAGATGGAGCGCGTAAACCGTGGCGAACGTCCAATCGAGTCCGAAGATCGCGTGCTGATATTTTTCAGGAAACTTCGCGCCTTTTCCTGAGACCATGCCTGTCGGTGAGCCGGGACCGATCTCCACCAGCGGCGGCATGCTGTCTTCATAACAGACCGGCCATTTTCCGGTGCCGTTGCGCCAGCCAAACTCCGCGCCGGGCACGACGTGGCAGAATCGGGTGGGACGGTACCAAGGCATGCCAAGATCCCATTCCATATCCGAGTCGTATCCGAAAAGATCGCCCTTCTCGTTGAAACAGATGTCGTAATTGTTGCGGAAACCGGTCGCGAAAACCTCCCAGTTTTTCCCATCCGGAGTGAAGCGGGCGATCCATCCGCCGGGAGCCATGCGGTCGCGGGCGTGGCCGTTGGCATCCGGCCGGCGGGGCAGAAGCTGGTCCTCACCCCACGAGCGGGCGGCGAGGGATTTTTCCATCTCCGGCAGGTCCGTGTGATTGCCCGCAGTGACATAGATGAATTTCCCGTCAGGCGAAACCGCCAGCCCGTGGGGACCGTGCTCGCCGCGGCCTTTGACTGCCTTGACGAGTTCGGGTTTGTCGGGCTCGCCGTCGCCGTTGGTGTCGGTCACACGCCAGACGCCGCTCTGGTCGGAACCCTCGTTCACGGTCACCCAGAGGACGCCGTCATTCCATAACAACCCGTGCGCCCCGTGCAGCGGAATGTCCAGAGCCTCCACCTTCGTCACCGTTTCCGGAGCGACCGCCGGCACCACCCGATAGAGTTTTCCATACTGGTCCGAACAAATCAGGCGGCCCTTGCCATCCACGGTCATCGCCACCCACGAACCCTGGTCCGCCGGAATTTGATAGAGCTGCTCCAGTTTGAAACCGGGAGCGAGACGGCAGGCGGAACTCTTGTCAACGGTGCCTGCCGGATCGACGGGTTCCGCGCTCATGATATCGCCCCACGGTGGGTCGCCCATTTTCGCGATCACCACGGCCTTGGCCCACGAAGCTGATGGAAAATCGACGTTCTGCCAGCCTTCGGATGCCTCGCTGCCACACAGCCAGTTTCCATCGGAGACGACGTGCAGTTTTTTCCCATCCTTCAGCGTCGCGCGGAAACGCAGCGCCATGCCCGCCGCTCCGCCTTCGTTGCGGCCTTCCACGGCGATCACATTGCGGCCGCCGGGCTTGAGTTGTGCCAGCACGTCATAACTGCGCTGGCTCTGCCATTCGTTGCCCATGCCCATGTCGTGGCCGTTCACGAACAGGCGCTGCCAGTTGTCACAAACCACCGTGACCGCCGCGCTGGCGACATCCGGTGGCAGTTGGAACTCGCGCCGGAAAAACACGCGTTCGGTCTCACCCGCAGTCGCGCTTTTCCAGATCCATGACGTGGCCGGCTGCTCGGCCGCCAGCGCCGGCTCTTCCGCACGGGCGGAAAGGATGGCCAGAATCAAATAGAGCGGGATGATAAAACGATGCATGCGACGCTTCGATACGAAGCCCCTTGCATCCGGTTATCAAAAAACGAACTAACCCGTTTGCACCCTCAACCTTCCGCAAGAAGCTTGCTGAAGTAGGTGATCGTGGAATCCAGTCCCTTGTCCAGCGAGATCGCCGGTTCCCAGCCCAGCTCCTTTTGCGCCAGTGTGATGTCCGGACGGCGTTGCTTCGGATCATCGCCGGGAAGCGGCAGATGAGTGATTTTCGAAGGGCCGCCGACTTTTTTCAAAACGAGTTCCGCGAGCTGGAGCATGGTGAACTCTCCGGGATTCCCGATGTTGACCGGGCCTGTTAGCGAAGGATGGTTCATCAGGCGGATGAAACCGTCGATGAGGTCGTCCACATAACAGAACGAACGGGTCTGGGTGCCGTCGCCGTAGATCGTCAGATCCTTGCCTTGGAGCGCCTGGACGATGAAGTTGGAAACCACGCGGCCGTCATCGGGAAGCATGCGCGGACCGTAGGTGTTGAAGATCCGGACCACGCGGATATCGACGTTGTTCTGGCGGTGGTAGTCGAAAAACAGGGTTTCCGCGCAGCGTTTCCCCTCGTCATAACAGGAACGGATGCCGATCGGATTCACGCTGCCCCAGTAGGACTCCGGCTGCGGATGGACGTCGGGATCGCCGTAAACTTCGGAAGTGGAGGCTTGGAAAACCCGCGCACCGAGCCGTTTCGCCAGACCGAGGCAATGGATCGCGCCCATCACGGAAGTCTTGGTGGTCTTGATCGGGTTGTGTTGGTAATGCGGCGGCGAGGCCGGACAAGCGAGGTTGTAGATCTGGTCCACCTCGTATTTGAAAGGCTCGGTCACGTCGTGGCGGACGAGCTCGAAATAGGGATTTTCCAGCAGATGGGCGATGTTCCGCTTGCGGCCGGTGTAGAAATTATCAAGGCAGATGACCTCGTTCCCTTCCCGCAGGAGCCGCTCGCAAAGATGGGAGCCCAGAAACCCCGCTCCGCCGGTGATCAAGATACGCATGCCGTGAAACCCAGCAGCATCCGGGCCTCAAATCAAGATTTCATCAGTGAAAAGATCGATCCGGTGATTTCCAAATCCGTGTTTTCACTCCGCTCGGCCGGTTTGTTCAAAAAAGTTTGAACAAACCGGCCGTTTCCTTATAGTGCGGCACATGCCCCATCTTCTTGACGGAGATCAACACGAACTCGACCCGCTGGAGCGCCAGGTGGTCGCGGTGTTCGTCGATGGCGTGAAGGTGCTCGGCCTGCCCCGCTCGATTGGAGAAATCTACGGGCTGCTTTTCATTTCCCAAAGCCCGCTCTCGCTCGACGATCTGGTGCTGCGCCTCCAGATCAGCAAGGGCTCCGCCAGCCAGGGCCTGCGTGCGCTCAAGAGCCTGGGCGCGGTCCGCGAGGCGGAGGTCGGAGCCGAGCGGCGGACCTATTACGAGCCGGCCATCGAACTGAAACGCCTCGTCGGCGGCTTCATCCGTGAGCAGGTCCGCCCGCATCTGGAGAGTGGGAAAACCAAAATCAGCCGCCTGGCGGAAACCGCGCAGGAGATCGACGATACCGCGCGCAGGGAATTTCTCGGCGAGCGCATCGAGCGGCTCGAAACCTGGATGCGGAGCAGCGGCAAGGTACTTCCCATCCTTCAAAAAATCCTCGGACAATGACGATAAAAGACCCCAGCCTGCGTGAATGGTTCTGCGTCCGCTGCCAGACAAAGCGCGAACACATCGCCGCCGAGCACCTGCGGGCCATCGAGGGCATCGACGTTTTCTGCCCCCGCCTGCGCTACCGCAAGGCCACCCGGCGCGGGAAAATCTGGTGGGTGGAGCCGCTTTTCCCGGGATACGTGCTGGCGAAATTCAGCATCGCGGAAATGGAGCGCGCCGTCACGTTCTGTCAGGGAGTGCGCGGCCTCGTGCGCTTCGGCTCCGGCATTCCGGCCGTGCCCGATTCGTTTGTGGAAACGCTGAAACAGGAAGTCCGCGCGCGCCAGGGTCCCTCCGAGGATGTTTTCACCGTCAGCCCCACCATCGAGCTGGGCGACGAGGTGGAAATCGCCCACGGCCCGCTCCAAGGCATGCGCGGCACCGTGATCGCCGTTCCCTCCGCGTCCGAGCGGGTGAAGATCCTGCTCGAATTCCTCGGCCAGCCCCAGGCGGTGGACATGGATCTGTTTTCGATCCTCCTGCCAAGGCGGCCAACTCCCTGATTTCCACCCGTTTGCTACGCGATCACGTGACCTGTTTCTGATTGATCTATCAAGGCCAATGGTCGTCTATGGCGCGGGTTAATCCCGAAAAATGACGCCCCCCTCCACCAGCACGTTTCCTCACACCCGGTTTCCCTCCTTCGCGGCGGGAGCGACCACGGGCGGCAGCGTGCCGGCACAGCCCCTTCCCCCCAGACATCCTTGGAACCCCACGCCTCCACCGACTTCCTGATCGTCGGCGCCGGTTTCTCCGGCCTCGTCATCGCCGAGCGTCTGTCCGCCGCAGGGTGGAAGTGCGTCGTCGTCGACCGCCGCAGCCATCTGGGAGGAAACGCTTACGACAGGATCGATGCGGCGGGCGTGCGCGTCCATCAATACGGTCCCCACTATTTCCGCACGAACTCGCCGCGCATCGTCGATTACCTATCTGCTTTCACCGGGTGGCATGCGGTAGCTTACACGATCAAAAGCCACGCCCGCGGACGCTACTGGAGTTTCCCGATCAACCTGAACACGTTCGAAGAGCTGATCGGCAGGGAGGCCACCGAGGCCGAGTTCACAAGCTGGCTGGAACAGAACCGGATCCCGATCGCGGAGCCGAAAAACTCAGAGGAAGTCATCATCTCGCAGGTCGGCCGCGAGCTCTACGAACTTTTTTTCGAGGGCTACACGCTCAAACAATGGAAGGCCCACCCGCGCGAGCTCGACGCCTCCGTCTGCGGCCGCATCCCGATCCGCACCAACCGCGACAACCGCTATCTATCGGAAAATTTCCAGGCGCTGCCGAAATACGGCTACACCGCGATGTTTGAAAACATGCTCAACGCCTCGCCCGGCGTGGAGCTGCATTTGGGCGTCGATTTCAAGGAAGCCCGCGCGCGATGGAAGCACAAGCACCTCATCTTCACCGGCGCGGTCGACGACTTCTACGACCGGCGCTTCGGCCCCCTGCCCTACCGCTCGCTGCGTTTCGAGCACGAGTCGTTTTCCGCTGATCAACTGCGCGATCGCGAGGCGATCTCAGGCAAATCCGGCTTTTGGCAACCGGCGATGCAGGTGAACTATCCGGGGGCGGACGTGCCATTCACCCGCATCGTGGAAATCAAACATGCCACCGGCCAGGACATCGGTGCCACCACCATCGTGCGCGAGTTTCCCAAGGACTGGACGCCGGAAGAAGAGCCGTTCTACCCCGTCCCGGCCCCACACGCCCGCGCTTCCTATCAGCAATATGCGGAGCTCGCCGCCGCGGAGAAAAACACCAGTTTCATCGGCCGCCTCGCCACCTACCGCTACTACAACATGGACCAGGTGACCGGCATGGCACTTGCTGAAGCGGACAAACTCATCACCCAATACGGATCGAACTCATGAAAAAACTATTCATCGCCGGCCACCGCGGCATGGTCGGCTCGGCGCTCGTGCGCGAGGCGGCGAAACTCGGCGGCTATCAGGTCATCACGACCACCCGTGACCAACTCGATCTGTTGAGCCAGGAAGCCGTCTTCGATTTCCTTGCGGAGGAGAAACCCGACATCGTCATCATCGCCGCCGCCAAAGTGGGTGGCATTCACGCGAACTCGACTTATCCGGCGGATTTCATCTATGAAAACCTGACCATCGCCGCAAACCTCGTCGAAGGCAGCCGCCGGGCCGATGTGCCGCGCGTGCTTTTCCTCGGCTCGTCCTGTATCTATCCGAAAATGGCGCCCCAGCCGATGCCGGAAGACTGCCTGCTCACCAGTCCGCTTGAAGTCACCAACGAGGCCTACGCCATCGCGAAAATCGCGGGGCTGAAACTCTGCCAGCACTACCGCGCGCAGCACGGCATCACCTATCACAGCGCGATGCCGACCAATCTTTACGGCCCCGGCGACAACTATCATCCGGAGAATTCGCACGTCATTCCCGCACTCATCCGCCGTTTCCACGAAGCCAAGGAAAGCGGCGCGGCCACCGTCACCATCTGGGGAACGGGCACACCCTGCCGCGAGTTCCTGCACGTGGACGACCTCGCATCCGCCTGTTTCCACCTGCTCTCGCTCGACTCGCCGCCGGACTGGGTGAACGTCGGCGTCGGTGAGGACGTGACCATTTTACAACTCGCCTCACTCGTCGCCGAGACCGTGGGATTCAAGGGCGAAATCCTGACCGATCCCACGAAACCGGACGGCACGCCCCGCAAGCTGCTGGATATCTCACTGATCAAATCCACCGGCTGGTCGCCGGTCGTCACCTTCCGCGACGGCCTCGCCGCCGCCTATCAGGATTTCCTCACCACCCTCTCCTCGGGCGCGGCCCGGCTTTGAATTTTCACAACAACAATCACCTCCCCACGAAAACATGAAACGCGCCCTTATCACCGGCATCACCGGACAAGACGGTTCCTACCTCGCCGAGTTCCTGCTCGAAAAAGGCTATGAAGTCCACGGCATCAAGCGCCGTGCCTCGCTGTTCAACACCCAGCGTGTCGATCACATCTACGAAGACCCGCACGTGGCCAACTCGCGTTTCCGCCTGCACTACGGCGATCTGACGGACTCTTCTAACCTGACACGCATCCTCAGCGAGGTGCGGCCGGACGAGGTTTACAACCTGGGCGCACAGTCGCACGTCGCCGTTTCCTTCGAGGCTCCGGAATACACCGCGGACGTCGATGCGATCGGCACGCTGCGCCTGCTCGAAGCGATCCGTTTCCTCGGCATGGAGAAAACCTGCCGCTTCTATCAGGCATCCACTTCCGAGCTCTACGGTCTCGTTCAGGAAATCCCGCAGAAGGAAACCACGCCGTTCCACCCGCGTTCGCCGTATGCCGTGGCGAAAATGTATGCCTACTGGATCACGGTGAACTACCGCGAGGCCTACGGCATGTATGCCTGCAACGGCATCCTCTTCAACCACGAGTCGCCGCGCCGCGGTGAGACCTTCGTCACCCGCAAGATCACCCGCGCCATCGCGAACATCTCGCAAGGTCTGGAGTCCTGCCTGTTCCTCGGCAACATCGACTCACTCCGCGACTGGGGCCACGCGAAGGACTACGTCCGGATGCAGTGGATGATGCTCCAACAGGAAACTGCGGATGATTTCGTGATCGCCACCGGCAAGCAGATTTCCGTGCGTGAATTCGTCAGGCTCTCGGCGAAAGAAGCCGGCATCGAGCTTTCATTCTCAGGTGAAGGCGTGAATGAAATCGCCACCGTCACGTCGGTGGACAACGCCATCGCACCCTCGGTATCCGTCGGCGACGTGATCGTGAAAGTCGATCCGCGCTATTTCCGCCCTGCGGAAGTGGAAACATTGTTAGGTGATCCGACCAAGGCCAAGGAAAAGCTCGGCTGGGTTCCGGAAATCACCGTGGAACAGATGTGCGCGGAAATGGTCGCGTCGGATCTTGAGGTGGCGCGCCGCCACGCGATTTTGGAATCCCACGGCCACCACGTCTCGGTTTCAAAGGAGTAATTTTAGCAGAACTAAAAACTTGCTCAGGCCATTTTTCGATCATGACTACAATTTCCTACAACGAAGCACGTCAAAACCTTGCCAACCTTTGGGACCAGACGGTCTCCATGCGGGAACCTGTGATGATCGAGCGCAGCGGCCATGAGGCGGTTGTGCTGGTGCCAGCATCGGAGTGGAAAGGCCTTCAAGAAACCATTCACCTCCTCCGATCCCCTGCAAACTCACAGCGCTTGATCGCATCGTTGGCTCGTCTCGGTGAGAGCTGAGGCGAGCGATCCTAGTTCCATTCACCACCCCCCCTATGAAAAAAGTCTTCGTTTCCGGATGCTACGACATCCTCCATGCCGGGCATCTCCAGTTCTTTGAAGAAGCCCGTTCGCTGGGCGATTATCTGATAGTTTCCTTCGCTTCGGCGGAGGTGCTGTGGCATCACAAGCGCCGGAAGCCATCTATCCCGGATGATCACAAGCGCGCCCTTTTACAGGGACTGCGGATGATCGATGAGGTGATCGTGACGCAGGGCCACAAGGAGGGCGTCGATTTCGAAGAGGATTTCCTGCGCATCCGCCCGGATTTCCTCATCGTCACGGAGGACGACAAATACGGCGACATCAAACGCGGGCTCTGCGAGCAAGTCGGAGCACAATACACGGTGCTGCCGAAAACTCCGCCGCGCTTCGAACCGGTGTCCACCAGCTCGATCGTGCGCTGGGTGCAGGCCCCGACGGAAGCGCCGCTGCGGGTCGACTTCGCCGGCGGTTGGCTGGACGTCCCGCGCTTTTCACGGCCCGGTGAGTTCATCGTGAACTGCGCGATTTCTCCGCTCGTATCCCTGCGCGAGTGGCCCTACGAGAAACAAGCCGGTCTCGGCGGTAGTGGCGCGTGGGCGCTGCTGAACGGCCGTGATGGCGTGGACTCGGAAGTGGATCTCGGCGTGGGCTGGCAGGATCCTGCGGTGATCCGCGAAACGGGGCTCTGCGTCTGGCGCTCGGGCGAAAAGCCGGTGCTCGATTTCAAACATAACGGCGATTTCCTCATCGGCCGGATGGCGATTTACTGGACCGGAAGTTCGCACGACACACCCGCCGTCGCCGGAAACGCCCGCGACTATGACCGGATCGCGCAAAGCGGCCGGATCGCCCGCCAGGGAGTTTTCAACGCCGACATCCGGCACCTCGCCGAAGGTGTGCGGCTTTATCACGAAGCACAACTCGCCGAGGGCATGGAAACGCTGCCGGAAATCGAAGGCTCGATCGCCCGCAAGTACTGCGGCGGCGGCCACGGCGGCTACGCGCTCTATCTGTTTGACTCGCCTGAAGATCGCGTGAAAGCACTTTCCCACCATTCCGATCTGCGGGCGGTCGAGCCGTTCCTCCGCATCTGACATTTTGAAAACCGTATCCGTCATCGGCCTGCCCGTCGCAGCAACCACCTACGCGGGTGCCGTTGGATGGATTCTCGAACACGCCGCACGTGGCGACAAAACCTACGCCGTCGAAGCGGCGAACACCCACGTCGCCGCGCTGGCGAGGGCGGACGAATCCTTCGGCGGGGCAATGCGCCGTTTCGACCTGATCTGCCCCGACGGCATGCCGCTCGTGTGGGCGGTCAATTCCCAATTGCCTGCGGATGAAAAGCTGACCGACCGGGTTTACGGGCCGACACTGATGCTGGAGACGCTGAAGGCAACGGATGGGAAACCCCGGTTCAGCCACTTTCTGCTAGGTGGAAAACAAGGCACGCTGGACAAACTCACGGCGGTATTTTCCGAACGATTTCCCAACGCACGCATCGCAGCCAGCCATTCACCGCCGTTCGGCGAGTGGCCGGACGACGAGTTCGAAACGATCTGCGGGAAAATCCGCGGCTCCGGCGCGAACCTGATCTGGGTGGGCCTCGGTTGTCCGAAACAGGAACATTGGATCGCGGAAAACAAGGACCGCCTTCCGCCTGGCGTGTATTTCGGCATCGGCGCTGCGTTCGCCTTCCATGCGGGTGAGGTCCGCCAGGCACCGGCCTCCGTCCAGCGCCTCGGCTGCGAGTGGGCCTACCGCCTCGCGATGGAGCCGCGCCGGCTATTCAAACGCTACTTCACCTACAACTCGCTTTTCCTCTATCATCTCGTCCGCGACCGGATGAACAACTAAGCAATCACCCCCCCACCAAATATATGCCATATACCATCAAGAACATCTGCTGCCTTGGCGCCGGTTATGTCGGCGGCCCGACCATGGCCATGATCGCCGCCAAGTGCCCTCACATCCAGGTCACCGTCTGCGACTTCAACCAGGCGCGCATCGACGCATGGAATTCCGACAACCTCCCGGTGTATGAACCCGGCCTGCAGGATGTCGTCGAATCCGCCCGCGACAGGAACCTGCATTTCACCACCGACATCAAGCCCGCCATCGCCGCGGCCGATCTGATTTTCGTCTGCGTCGGCACCCCCACCAAGTCCTACGGGATCGGTGCGGGACGTGCGGCCGACCTCCGCTACATCGAGTCCGCCGCACGCCTGATCGCGGAAGTCTCGTCGGGCAACAAGATCATCGTCGAGAAATCCACCATTCCGGTAAAAACCGCGACCGCCATCCAATCCATCCTAACAGCCAACTCCGTTAGCGAGGCCACGTTCCAGGTCCTGTCCAATCCCGAGTTCCTGGCGGAAGGCACCGCCGTCGCCGACATGGAGAACCCCGACCGCATCCTCATCGGCGGCGAGAGCACGCCCGAAGGCCAGGCGGCGCTCGACGCGCTGGTCGCCGTTTACGCGAACTGGGTGCCACGCGAGAAGATCATCACCACCAACCTCTGGTCATCGGAGCTTTCAAAACTGGTGGCAAACGCCTTCCTCGCCCAGCGGATTTCCTCCATCAACTCCATCTCCGCCCTTTGCGAGGCCACCGGAGCCGATGTGGATGAAGTTGCCCGTGCCATCGGCAGCGATTCCCGGATCGGCTCGAAATTCCTCAAATCCTCAGTCGGCTTCGGCGGCTCGTGTTTCCAGAAGGACATCCTCAACCTGGTCTATCTGTGCGAGTCGTTCAAACTGCCGGAAGCCGCCGCCTACTGGCGCTCCGTCGTCACCATGAACGACTGGCAGAAAACCCGCTTCGTGGAGAAAATCGTCCGCACTCTTTACAATACGGTCAACGGCAAGCGCATCGCCATCCTCGGCTTTGCCTTCAAAAAGGATACCAACGACACCCGCGAATCCGCCGCCATCAACATCGTCCGCGATCTCGTCGCCGAGAACGCCCACGTCGTCATCTACGATCCGCAGGTGGAAAAGGAGACCATTCATCGCGACCTACTCGAAGTCGGCGTGCCGCAGGACATCATCAATTTCAACATCGAGATCGCTGAAGATCCCTACGCCGCCGTCAAGGGAGCCCACGCGCTTGCCACGCTGACCGAGTGGGATGAATTCCGCACTCTGGATCTGCCGCGGGTTTACGATCTGATGCTGAAGCCGGCCTTTGTTTTCGACGGTCGTGCGATCCTTCCCGCAGCGGCGCTGAAGGCCCATGGCTTCGAGGCTTTTGTCATCGGGAAAGGCGAATGAGGAGTAGAAGCTGAGAGGCTGAAAACTGAAAACTGAAATCATTACAGATGCGTTTACCTGCTGATCTTCGTGACAGGAGCAAGAAATTCGCGTCGGCGGTCATTCAAATTTACATCCGCTTACCACGCTCGCGAGAGGAAGTGGCTGTGCTGGGAAAGCAAATGTTGCGGTCTGGAACGTCGGTAGCGGCTCATGTCCGCGAAGCATCCCGTGCCCGATCAGACGCGGAATTCTGCTCCAAGATTGACGGGCTTTTACAGGAAGCTGACGAAACCCAGCTTTGGCTCGAACTCCTCATCGAAGACTGCCAAATTCAAGACCCCGCTCTTTCAACCACCCATCGGGAAGCTGGTGAAATCATCGCGATTTTCACCACCATCGTCTCAAAAGTACGAAAAAGCCTTTAGAGGTAAAAACAGAAAGCTGAAATTCTTCGACTTTTCCTTCGTTCCACATCTATCTTCATTTCACTATCTCAGTTTTCAGCCTTTCAGCATTTACTCCATGAACATCCATCCCGAATTCCACCGCTTCCTCCATCGTCAGGATAAAGAGAACCTTCTCGGCCAACGCGGTATCGTGGTCTGGCTGTGCGGGCTTTCCGGATCGGGGAAATCGACCATCGCGAACGCGGCGGAGCGGGTGCTCCATCAGCAGGGCCGGTTCACCACGATTCTCGACGGCGACAACCTGCGCACGGGGCTGAATTCGAATCTCGGATTCACCGATCAGGACCGCTTGGAAAATATCCGCCGCATTTCCGAGGTCTCGAAAATCTTCGTTTCGCAGGGCGTCATCACCTTCGTCTCCGCCATCACACCGCGGGGCGAACTACGGGATCTCGCGCGTGGCCTTCTGGGGAACGATCTGTTCGAGGTGTATGTGAAAGCGAGCTACGAGGCTTGCGAAAAACGCGATGTGAAAGGCCTCTACGCCAAGGCCGCACGCGGCGAAATCGCCCATTTCACGGGCAAGGACGGTTCGTTCGAACCTCCTCAAAATGCGGACCTTATACTCGATACCGAGACCACAACCATTGAGGACGCCGCCTTCGAACTGCTGGAAGCGATCCGCGAAAAAATCGCGGTCCAGCGCCCGCTTTAAGGGCCTCAGGGTTGACTCCTAAATCCGGCTTGTTTCAGAATCCACGACCCTGCCGCAAATCATTACTATTTCACCCAAGATAATAATAAAATCTTGACCCGCCTCCGACGCCGCACTATCCCGCCGTCCCGCTTTTCCCTTCTCATGCCCAACTACCACCTCAGCCACCTCGACCAACTCGAAGCCGAAGCCATCTTCATTCTTCGCGAGACCGCCGCCCAGTTTGAAAACCCGGCCCTGCTTTTTTCCGGTGGCAAGGATTCGATAGTCATGGCCTGGCTCGCCCGCAAGGCGTTCTGGCCGGCGCGCATGCCGTTTCCTCTGGTCCACATCGACACGGGTCACAATTTCGAGGAAACGATGACCTACCGCGACGAGTTCGTGGATCTGATCCGCGCGACGCTTGTCGTGGGCTCCGTGCAGGAGTCGATCGATACCGGCCGTGTGGTTGAGGAAAAAGGTCCGAACGCCTCCCGCAACAAGCTGCAGACCGTCACGCTGCTCGATACCATCGAAAAATTCCAATACGACGCCTGCCTTGGTGGCGGCCGCCGCGACGAGGAAAAGGCCCGCGCCAAGGAGCGGTTCTTCTCCCACCGCGACGACTTCGGCCAATGGGATCCGAAAAACCAGCGCCCCGAACTTTGGAACCTTTTCAACGGCCGAAAAAATCCCGGCGAACATTTCCGGGTTTTCCCTCTCTCTAACTTCACCGAGATGGATATCTGGATGTACATCAAGCGTGAGAAAATCCCGCTGCCATCCATCTACTTCGCCCACGAACGCGATGTGTTCGAGCGCAACGGCTCGCTGCTCGGCGTCACCGAATTCCTGAAACCGCAGGAGCACGAAACCGTCAAACGTCAGGTCATCCGCTTCCGCACCATCGGCGATGCGACCTGCACCGGAGCCGTCGAATCCAATGCTTCTGATCTGGACGAAGTCATCGCCGAAGTCGCCGCCGCCCGCCAGACCGAGCGCGGCACCCGCTCCGACGACAAACGCTCCGAAACCGCCATGGAGGACCGCAAGAAGGAAGGTTACTTCTAAAAGTGACACAGGCATTCCTGCCTGTTCGTCCCTTCAATCCGCCACTCAACCGCATGTCCACTCCTAAACCAAGTCCGGCCCAGAAACTGCGCGTCGCGTCAATGCTCTACGCAACGGCCCGCAAGGTGAAACTCGCTGCTTTGAAGCGGGTCCATCCGGATTGGACGGAAACCAAACTGGCCCACGAACTGAACCGCCGTTTTTTCCTGCTCCATGATTGAGCTGATCGATATATTCATCCGGCCTCTCAATGAAAGTGGCATCCGGTATTTCATCACCGGCTCAGTCGCGTCCATGGTCTATGGGGAACCCCGGCTTACCAACGATGTTGATGTCGTCTTGGAAATCACCTCTCACGATATTCCGAAACTGTTCGAAGCCTTTCCCGAGGAGCATTTCTATCTCCCGCCGGTTGAGGTGATCGAAACCGAACTACTGCGAGGAAGCAGGGGGCATTTCAACATCATCAGCCAGTTGACCATGCTGAAGGCGGATATCTATCTGGTTGGCGCGGATCCCATCCAACGATGGGGACTGGCCGAGACGCGAATTCTCGAAATCGACAACCAACAGATTTCCTTCGCGCCCCCGGAATATGTGATCATCCGCAAGCTGGAGTTCTACCGCGAGGGAGGTTCCGAAAAACACCTTCGTGACATCGCTTCCATGCTTTCCGAATCCCAGTCGGAGATCAACATGGACACGCTCAGCCGTTATCTGGACCAACTCGGCTTGAAATTCCAGTGGCAGGCAGCCCTCGACCTCGCATCCCGTTGATTTCCCGTAACATCCTCATCCTCTTCTTCCCAGCATCAATCTAACATGGACTTACTCCGCTTCACCACCGCCGGCTCCGTCGATGACGGCAAATCGACCCTCATCGGCCGCCTTCTTTATGATTCCAAATCCATCTTCGAGGACCAGCTCGAAGCCATGGAGGAGTCCTCCCGCCGCCGCGGCGACGAGAATGTGAACCTCGCACTCCTAACCGACGGTCTCAAGGCCGAGCGCGAACAAGGCATCACCATCGATGTCGCCTACCGTTATTTCGCCACGCCGAAACGGAAGTTCATCATCGCCGACACGCCGGGCCACACCCAGTACACCCGCAACATGGTGACCGGTGCCTCCACCGCGAACCTCGCAATCATCCTCATCGACGCCCGCAAAGGCGTCATCGAGCAGACGAAGCGCCACAGTTTCATCGCGAACCTCCTGCGCATCCAGCATCTCGTCGTCGCCGTCAACAAGATGGACCTCGTCGATTATTCCGAGGAAGTTTACAGCAAGATCGTCCAGGACTTCCGCGAATTCGCCTCGCGCCTCGACAACATCGTCGAAATCACCGACATCCCGATCTCCGCTCTCAACGGCGACAACGTGGTCGACAAGTCCGAGCACATGCCTTGGTACCAGGGTCCGACCTTCCTCTATCACCTCGAGAACGTTTACGTCGGCGGTGAGGACAACCATGTCGACGCCCGCTTTCCGGTGCAATGGGTGATCCGCCCGATGAGCGACGAGTGGCACGATTTCCGCGGCTACGCAGGCCGTGTGGCAGGTGGTGTTTTCAAACCCGGCGATGAAGTGACCGTGCTTCCATCCGGTTTCACCACCCGCGTGAAAGCCATCCACAGCCCGGACGGCGAGCAGGAGGAAGCCTTCGCCCCACAGTCCGTCTGCATCACGCTCACCGAGGAGATCGACATTTCACGTGGCGATACGCTGGTCAAATCCAACAACCCGCCGCGGGTCGAACAGGACATCGAGGCGATGATCTGCTGGTTTTCCAACAAGCCGATGCCACCCAAAGCCAAGCTGGTCATCCGCCATACCACGCAGGAGACCAAGGCGATCATCCAGGAGGTGAAATACCACGTGGATATCAACACCCTGCACAAGATCGAAGGCGTCACCGGCTTCAACATGAACGACATCGGCCGCATCTCGCTGCGCACCGCCGTACCGCTCATCCACGATTCCTACCGCCGCAACCGGATCACCGGCTCCTTCATCCTCATCGACCCCGGCACGAACGAAACCGTCGCCGCAGGGATGATCATCTGATGGTAAAAGTGGAAAGCTGAAATTCAAAGAGCTGAAACCGGGTGTCTCACCTTGTTTCAGCTTTTCAGTTTCGGGTTTCCCGCGTTGATTCCAGCCTAGAAATTGACACAGACATTCCTGTTGCCCCTCACCCTTCTCCGGCCACCCGCTTCTTCTTCGCCAGCCAGCCCCGGATCAGGTGGGTAAGCACCCCACCCAACACGATCAGCGACACCCCGGTGATCGCCCATTTCAGCTTTCCATCCGCCAGGCCGGCTCCGCTCAGGACGACACCGCAGCCGATGATGCCGGTGCACAGTATCGATATCGGCAGATACAGCCAGAAAGGTGCCCGCAGGAATCCCAGCAGGTAGTTCTGGAAAAAGAGCGGAATCCCGGGCGTCAGCCGCATGACCAGGATCAGTTTCAAATGATCGCCCCTCGGCAGGTCGGGAATCTGAATCGCGGTGGCTGCGAGGATTTTCTCCACCACCCGCCGCGCAGGGCCAGCCGCCAGCCAGTAGGTCCAGCTCAGATTCAGCGCCAGTGCCAGAAGGCACAGCAGGCAGGCCATGATCGGATGCTCCCGCCAGACCACTCCTGCCGTCAGCAGCAGGACGCTCGTCGGAACCGGCAGGCCGGGCAGAATGACCAACGCCAGAAACAACGCCCAGGGATTCCTTTTCAAATAGGCTTCCGTGGAAATCCAAATCCCTTTCAAGCTGGCCAGATCCACCCCCGTTTTCCACGCCACCACTCCTGCGGCGATCACCGCCAGAAACAGGAAAACGATCCCCCCCTGAATCCTCCGGTCCGCCAAAAGTTTTCGAATCATTTCCATCCGGGCCGCACGCTCATCGCAAGCCACTCCCGTGGCAAGCCAACAAAAGACGGTTCCTCCCGAAGCCCGGAAATCCGGCAGAAAACGCCACAATATGTTTGTTCAAATTTTCTTGAACAAACATTCCCAGAACCCAATCTCGACGCGCCAGGGTGATTTCATCCTCGTCTCAAAACCCAGTGTTTGACCCAGGTTCTGTCGTAAAATCCACGATCACCACCAAGGGCGGCAGCGTGCCGTGATGGTAGCGGACATTTGCAATCACGGCTGACTGTTTCAGGGCAGAAACCCTTTTGTTGTGAACCATTTCTCAAACACGATCGCGGTGATTCCAGCAGCCGGAATCAGCCAGCGCCCGGGCTCTTCCCTACGTGCGCCGCAGAGCGATGCCATGGTGCCAGTTGCCGGAAAACCCGCGATCTTCTGGACCATCCAAGAGCTCATCCGGATCGGCATCCGCCGGATCTCCCTGGTCATCCACGAGCGGGACAATGATCTGGAGCATTTTGTCAGCCTGCTTTATTCCAACCTGGCGGACATACGTTTCGTGGTGCCTGACAGAATGGCAGGTGTCGGCTACTCGGTGTGGTGCGGCGTCCGGGCGACGGAGCAGGAAGAAAAATCGGTTCTGGTGGTTCTCGGCGATACCATCCTTTCCCTCCCCGAGAACACGCTGCGGCAGGGGGATTGGATCATGGTCGCCCCGGTCGACGATCAAAACCGCTGGTGCATGGCGGCTCTGAACAAGGAAAAAGTGACCGCACTTTTCAACAAGCCTTCCACGCACGTTCCCGCCGACCACGCCTGCATCGGCATCTATCATTTTTCAGAAGGACTCCCCATCACCGCCGCGCAGGTTGAGAACTTCATCAGTGTGAAGAAAAACATCGAGATGGCACACCTGCTGGAGCCTCTGATCGAACGGGAATCGTTGACAGGCATCCTCTCGTCGAACTGGATGGACGTGGGAAATCCCGATCATCTTCAGGACGCCCAACAGAAATTCATCCAGTCCCGTTCGTTCAATACCCTGAGTCTCGATTCCCTCCGCGGCAGCATTTCGAAAAAATCGACTTACACCCTCAAATTCCACGATGAGATCAACTATTACAAGCTGCTGCCCGATTCTCTGAAGATCTATTTCCCGCGCGTCATCGAGGCGTCGAATCTTCCGAACGACCAGCGCCTGACGCTTGAATACTACGCCTATCCGACCCTCGCCGACATCCTCCTCTTCGACCGGCAGTCTCCCGCCTTCTGGAAAAAGGCGCTCAACCGCCTGTCTGCCATTTGCGCCGACTTCCGCTCGCTCGACTACGGCACCGACACTGACGCGGCGAAGGACATCTATCTGAAAAAGAATATCGGCCGATTTGAAGAGTTCCTTGCGAATCCTCCCGAAATCGTGCGGGATTTCCTCGCGGCGGATTCACACCACGTGGACGGAATCGCGGTTCATTCACCGCATGAGGTCATCGGAAGGTCACTGCCCGCCCTCTCCCGCCTCAGCGAACAAGCCCGCCTGACACCGATCCATGGTGACCTCTGCCTGTCCAACATTCTTTGCGAACCCAACAGTTGCCTGATCAAGCTGATCGATCCGCGCGGCAGCTTCGGCAGGCAGGGAGCGCTTGGCGACCAGCGCTATGATTTCGCCAAGCTCGATCACTCCATCACCGGGCGCTATGATTTCATCGTGAACGACCTGTTCGCCATCCATTCGGATACCCCCGGCGACGTGCGTTTGGAAATACCATATCGCGGCGATCTCGACCAGATCAGCGCCGAATTCGAATCCATCTTCCTCGGCGAGCGGAAAGAGGAAATCCGCCTCATCACTGCCTGGCTTTTCCTCTCCATGCTCCCTCTTCACGCGGACAAGCCCCGCCGCCAGTTCGCGATGCTTGCCACCGGATTGAAAATCCTATCATCACTGCCCCTATGAGACTTTGCTTCGACCTCGATGGCGTTTTATGCCAGCTCAAACAAGACGGACAAACCTATGCCGACGTGGAACCCATTCCGGGCGCAGTCGAGAAAATCCGCGCCCTGCGTGCCGCCGGTCATCAAATCGTGATCGCCACCGCCCGCCACATGAAAAGCTGCGATCACAGCGTGGGCAAGGTCGTGGCACGCCAGGGACTGGTGACACTGCAGTGGCTCGAAAAACACGGCTTCGAATATGACGAGATCTGGTTCGGCAAACCGCACTGCGACATCTATATTGACGACAACGCCTATCGTTTCTCCTCCATGGATCTGATTGCCGACGATGCTTCCAATCTCCCCCGGTCCAACGAACTCACCCAAAAAGCCCTGGCTGCAAACGCGTGATCCTCGTCATTCCAATGGCCGGCCGCGGTGAACGTTTCCGCAGCGCCGGATACGAAACGCCCAAGCCGCTGATCGAGCTTTCGGATGGAGTTCCGATGTTCGCCAGGGCGGCGCGCAGCTTCCCGTTGGAGATGATGTCGGAGGTCGTGTTCGTGGTCCTCGCCGAACATTGCGAATCCTACGGAATCGATCGGGAGATCCGGAAACATTTTCCTGACATCCGGGTCCGCACCCTGGTTCTGGATGACGTCACCAGTGGTCAGGCGGAAACTGTCGCACTCGCACTCGATCCATCCCTCCCCGATGAGCCATTGATGGTCTTCAACGCGGACAGCGCATTCGATGACGACCTCCGGCCCTGGATCGCGGATCATGCCGATGATTACGAAGGCGCCCTCCAGGTTTTCCGGGATTCCGATTGCCGTTGGAGTTTCGCCCGCACTGATGCCACAGGCGACGTGGTGGAAACGGCTGAAAAGTCACCCATCAGTGATCTGGCCTCCACCGGACTCTATTACTTCCGGAGCTTCCACCAATATCTGGAACTCTATGCCGGGATGAACGAATCGGCCGGAGAGAAATACATCGCACCGATGTACAACCACATGATCGAAGCCCGCCAGAAAGTGGGCATCATTCCTTGCGACCAATACCGCTGCTTCGGCACGCCCGACGATTTCAAGGAGTGCCGGGCAGGCAAGGTTTACCACTACCACCAGGACTGACACCAACCTTCCAATGGATGCCGTCCGAAAATTGTATATCTCGCTCATTGTCCATGAGAAGCCGGAGGTCATCCTCAACCAACTGCGGAACTTCCGCCATTTCGCACCTGCGGCCACCATCGTCCTGCATGTTTCCAAAGCGATGGACCTCACTCCCGATCTGCTCCGGGAAATCGAAGCACTCGGACAAATCCATGTGAACCCGGTCCGGGTCGGCACCAGCATCCACAGCCTTCAAGGCCCCCATCACGAGAACCTGCGTTTTGTCTTCAGTCTGAATCCTGCGGAAACCGACGTGGTCGCCTTTCACGCGTCGAACGACATGCTGGTGCGAAAGGGTGTGGAGAATTACATCCAGTCCTGCGACGCCGCCTACTATCACGACGGCATCCTCAATCCTTCGACCGATCCAATCGGAGCTGCCAAAATCCTCGGCGATGAGGAATTCACCGCACTGCGCTCACAGGCGGGAGCGGAGGTCGTGATCTACTCTCAGGTCGAAGGAACCTTCTACCAAATCAAACACCTCCTCCGGGCATTCAATCTGATAGACAAAGCCGGAATGGATTTGACCAAGTCTCGCCCGTATTTTGCGGAGGAAATCATTCTTCCCACCTTGATCCACGGTTTTCTCAAGAACAGCGGGCAATCGGTCGGAATGCCATACGTCCTCTCGGAGCTTTCGTTCATCGTAAAATACTTCGAGATCGCCAACAAGCTGTTCGGCCACGGGATTGCAGCGAAGGTCTTTTGTCGCCTGCTCCGCATGGTCGGCCCCACCCGTGTTTCACCTCGTCTCGTCGATGGCATAAGGAACGGAGACATCGGCTCCTACGAAAAGTTCCGCAAGTCAAACGGCGTGGTCCGCTTCAACACCCGTGACAGCTACGGCGTCAAACGCGTGCTGAGGGAAATCGATGATCCGCTGCGCCGCCATATTTCCGCGCTGGAATAATCCAAATACACAAACTGTGGCTGTCGGCCAAGCTTGGAGGTGCCCCAAGAACCTCCGCTCCCGGTTTCACCACCCGCATTTCCGTTCCATGTCAAAATCCATTGCCATCATTCTTCCGGCTTACAACGAGGAATTGACGATCGTCGATACGATGAAGGACTTTTACGGAGTCTGTCCGGAAGCCGAGATCTACGTGATCGACAACGCGTCCAAAGACCGGACCAACGAGCTGGCGCGCGCCGCCTATCTCGAACTCGGCTGCAAGGGCCGCCTGTTGGAGGAACGCCGCAAGGGCAAGGCGGCGGCCGTGCGCAAGGCGTTTCATGAAATCGACGCCGACGTTTATGTCATGGCGGATGCCGACATGACCTACCCCGCCAGCGATCTGCCAGGACTCCTGGCTCCCGTGCTCGACGGCCGTGCCGACATCGTTTGCGGGAATCGTCACGACTCGGGAGTTTACCGCCGGGAAAACAAGCGTCCGTTCCATGACTTCGGAAACAATCTCGTGCGACGGCTGATCAACGCGCTCTTCAAAGGCTCGCTTGAGGACATCCTCACCGGCTACCGGATCATGTCCAAGCGCTTCGTGAAGAACTATCCGATTCTAGCCGATGGCTTCGAACTCGAAACCGAGATGAGCATCCACGCGCTCGACAAGGGATATTCCATCATCGAACTGCCGACCGAATACCGGGATCGTCCGGAAGGTTCGTTTTCCAAGCTGAACACGATCACCGACGGCATCCTCGTCCTGAAGACGATCTTCTCGATCTTCGTGAAATACCGCCCGCTGTTGTTTTTCTCCATTTGCTCGCTGCTTTTCGGCCTGGCAGCGCTCGCGGCGGGGGCGATTCCGGTGTTGGAGTATTTTCACACCGGCAAGATCCTGCACATTCCGCTGGCCATTCTTGCCTCGGGGTTGTCCATCCTGGCGATGCTGAGTTTTTCGGTCGCGGTGATTCTCGATGGCTTGGCCGCCGGCCAACGCTTCAATCACGCATTGCAGCTGCTGCATTGGGGCAACCGCTGAAATTGCGGCGGACGATCCGACAAGCGACTTGCTAGCGGCAAAACGACAACCCCCTTCCGGATGAGAGACCCTGAGAAGCCCCTGCTTTCACCTGCTGCCATATGGGTGATGGTGTGTGCCTTGTTGAATGTCACCGGCTGGGTGCTTTCGGCGATGGGGCAACTGAACCGGGTGGGTTACGGAGTGGTTTTGATCGTGACCGTCGCCGCCGGCGTTTGTTGGTATCTCCATGAGCGGCCGCGTTTCCGAACCGGTTTCCGTTTGCGCCGCTTCCGCAGGGCCTTTCCACTCGCCTTCGGCTTGTTAGCCGTGCTCGCCCTTGCCGGTGGGTTCATTCACGCTCCCAGCAACTATGACGCCCTTGCCTATCGCACGCCGCGAATCCTTCACTGGCTGGCGGAGGGGCGGTGGCACTGGATTCATACGGATTTCCAAAGGCTCAACACCCGGGGTTGCGGCATCGAATGGGTGTGCGCTCCGCTTTTGTTGCTGACCGGCACGGATCGCCTGTTTTTTCTGATCAATGCAGTCTCGTTCCTGCTCCTGCCGGGTATCTGCTACAGCGTGATGACCGGGCTGGGGGTGAGGCAAAAAGTCGCATGGCACTGGATGTGGGTGTTTCCCACGGGGTACTGTTACCTTCTGCAGGCGGGAAGCATCGGCAACGACCTGTTCGGAGCGACACTGGCACTCGCCGCGGTGGATTTCGCCCTGCGCGCCGGACGCGGACGATGTGTCTCGGCAGCCTGGTTGTCCATGATGGCGGCGGCCCTGATGACGGCGGGCAAGGGCTTCAACCTGTTATTGCTGCTGCCGTGGGGGCTCGCGCTGTTGCCCGCGACTTGCGTCCTTTTAAGACGCCCGCTGATGACCTTGATCGTCGGGCTTGTTTCCATTCTGATCTCCCTGGCACCCACTGCTGTCCTCAACGCCCGCTATTGTGGCGACTGGAAAGGACTCAAAGCCGAACCGGTGAATCTATCCACCGGAGAACCCGTGTTCCATCTTGGTGTGAACGGGGTGCTGGTGGCACTCCACAATCTCAACCCTACTTTTTTCCCATTCTCATCCGCCTGGAGCGGGATGGTCGAGCGTGTCATACCCACCGAACTTGCAGTCAAGCTCTCCCGCCATTTCGAGGAAGGTGGAGCAAAATTCAAACTTGGGGAGATTCAGATGGAGGAAAGCTCCGGCCTTGGATTCGGCATCAGTCTCCTGTTGATACCCGTGTTCTTCGGCCTCCGGAAAGCCCGGTTCCCCAAGTGGAGCGGATTTCCCACCAAACTCCCAAGCCCGTCCGTGACGGTTCCTGCCGGGGCCTGGCTGGTGACGCTCTACTTTTTCACCCAGTCGGGTCTGGGATGCCCCGCCCGCTATCTCGCTCCTTCCTATGTCATGCTGCTGGCTCCGGCGTTGGGATGGCAGAGCGCGTCCACCTTGTTGACCCGGCGATGGTGGCGGATGCTGGCCATGTTCGGCTTCGCCCTCGCAGCGCTTTTATTGATCGCATCCCCCCCTCGCCCCTTGTGGCCGGCACGGACCATCCTGCAAGCGATGCACGCTGAAACTTCGTCCTCGCCGCTGCTCCGACGTGCTTGGAACGTGTATTCGGTCTATGGCGAGCGTGCCGATGGCTTTGCCCCCGTGCGGGCCGTCCTATCACCCGACTTGAAATTACTCGGGCTGGTGACTTTCGATGATCCGGAAACCTCGTTGTGGCGGCCGTTCGGAACCCGCCGCATCTCCCATGTCACCCAAACTGACGATGCGGCTTCCTTGCGCCAACGAGGCCTCGAACAAGTGCTGGTGAGCGACTACATCATTACCGAACTCCAGCAGACGACTCTCGCGGAATGGCTGAAACGCTTCGATGCCGAAGTCATCACCAGCATGGACCTGCCACTCCGGGCGAGCCGCGGCCCGACCGCGTGGCACCTCGTCCGGCTGCGACCTTCCCTACCGGATTCCGTTAGGCCAAACTGACGATTCCCCTCCGGAAAGCAGCCCGGAAGCTTCTCACTATTTTTTCTCTCATGCTGGAATTCCTGCAAGAACCGTCACTCCGGGGAATGGAAGTTGGCTCGCCCGAATTCTTCTCCCTTCAGAAATCCCTCATCGAACGCCGGCCGCTGCTGAAACGCTGTTATGACGACTGGTATTCCCGGCTGCTAGCGGATGTCCGGTCGGCTCCGGAGCCGGGGCTGCTGTTGGAACTCGGCAGCGGCGGCAGTTGCCTGAAGGAGCTGGAGCCCGCGTTCATCACCTCTGATGTGGTTCCCGATGTGGCGGAACGCGTGATCGACGCGTGCGAGCTGCCCTTTGACGATTCCTCGATCCGGGCCATCGCCCTCACACACGTCCTCCATCACATTCCGGAGGTGGAAGCGTTTTTCAGGGAGGCCACCCGCACGCTCAAGCCGGGTGGCGTGATCACGATGATCGAAGTCGCGCACACACCGTTCGCCCGGTTTTTCTTCAGGAATTTCCACCCGGAACCCTACGATGATGCGAGAAAGGAATGGGGGTTCAGCCAACAGGATTCGATGATGGATTCCAATCAAGCCCTCTCCTGGATGGTTTTCGTGAGGGACCGCCCGCGTTTTGAAAAACTTTTCCCCGAGCTGATCCTTGAGGAATTCTCGTTCACACCGTGGTTTTCCTATCTCATCTCCGGTGGTGTCACCAAACGGGATCTGATTCCGCACGTGCTGGTGCCATGTCTCGCAGGAATGGAATGGCTGCTCACTCCCCTTCGCCCTGTTTTCGCACTGCACTGGCACATCCGCATCCGCCGGAAGATCTGAGATGCATGCCGCCATCGATGTCATGTCTTCCGCGACGCAATCCGCGGCGACTCCTGAAGCACCCGTGATGATTGTCATCGGCTCCGGTCCGGCTGCGATCGCGGCGACCAAGGCATTGGTTGAACTGGGACACCACGTGACCATTCTCGACGTGGGCACCCGGTTGGAAAAAGACCGCCAGGAAGTCGTGGAGCGCATGTCGCACGAGGAACCGGATTCGTGGCGCAAAGAAGACCTCAGCAGCATCATCGGGGAAAGATCCGCCACCAGCGAGACCGTCCACTCGAAACTTTCCTACGGTTCATCCTACAGCTTCGATCCACGCGCCGGGGCGGTTGGCGTCAGATGGGCCGAAAAACAAGGCTTCAACCATTCCCTCGCCAAGGGCGGACTGAGCAACGTCTGGGGATCCTCACTACTGCCCTACCGGCAGGAAGATATCAACGACTGGCCGGTCAGCCTGGACGATCTGATTCCCCACTATCAGGCGGTGATGAGGTTCGTCCCGGGAACCAATTTCAAAGATGGGCTGGCCGACATTCTTCCCTCCTACTCCGATCAGGAAAACACTTTGGAACCCTCCCGCCAGGGAACGGCCTTCCTCAATGATCTCGAATCACGGAAAAAATCCCTGCGCCGCTCCGGCATCTTCTTCGGGCGCAGCCGCCTGGCGATCCGCGCCACTGGCGACGGCTCCCGCCGGCCTTGCGCTTACTGCGCGCTCTGCCTCTCCGGCTGCCCATACGGTCTGATCTACTCGACCGCGCAGACTCTCGATGACCTGATTGCGGCCGGTCAGGTGAAATACCTTGCCGATCATCTGGTTGAAAAATTCGAAATGGATGGCTCCGGCGCGGTCGTTAGCGGACGCACCCTTGCGGATGACGCGCCGTTTTCCTATCGGGCAGAACGGGTCTTCGTCGGAGCCGGCGTCCTGCCAACCGCAAAGATCGTCCTGAATTCCCTGGGGACATTCGACAAACCCATCCGGCTCGTCGACAGCCAGTACTTCATCTATCCGTTGCTCCGCGCGGCCATGATCCCCGACGTCGAAACCGAGCGCATGCACACGGCCTCGCAGGCTTTTCTGGAAATCGACGACAGGAACATCAGCGATCATCTGGTCCATCTGCAGATCTACGGTTACAGCCCCTTCCTGCGCCACGAACTCGAAAGGACGTTTCTCAAATGGCCGCTGCGGCTGCCCGCATTTCGCCGGCATTTTCTGGGACGGTTGCTGGTCGCACAGGGCTTCATCCACTCCAACTCATCCGGCCGGGTGGAGCTGACTTTGAAAAAAACCGGCGACGGCCGCACCTGTCTGGATGCCCGGATCCGCCGTTCCCGTGATGCTTTCCTGACGACCCTCAAGGTGGGCTGGAAACTGCTGAAACAGTCGTTGAACCTTCGAGCCATTCCCTTGATCCCCGGTTTGAAATTCCCCAATCCGGGAAGCGGCTATCACAGCGGAGGCACCTTCCCGATGCGCCATCAGCCCGGCCCCCTTGAGACCGATCTCCTCGGCAGGCTCCCCGGAATGGAAAGGATTCATCTGGTGGACGCCTCGGTCCTGCCGAGCATTCCCGCCACTTCGATCACCCTGAGTGTCATGGCCAATGCCCATCGGATCGCAAGCATCGCCGGACGGTTGGAGCAGTCATGAAAATCGCAGTCACCGGAGCGACGGGCTACGTGGGCTCTCGGCTTTCAGAATTTCTCAGGGAGCACTCCCATGAGGTTCTCGCCTTGAGCCGCCGCCCGGTGGAGGCGCCTTGGGCAGCCTACACATTGGGTGATGATCCGGATCTTCTGCCGTGGTACGGAGTGGATGTGTTGATCCACCTCGCATACGATTTCACCGCACGAAACTGGCAGGAAATCCTCGACCGGAACGTCAATCCCAGCATCGCCCTTTTCCAAGCGGCCCGGCGGGCGGGAGTCCGGCATCTGATCTTCATCAGTTCCCTGAGTTCCTTCGAAGGCTGCCGGTCGGACTATGGCAAAGCGAAACTCATGATCGAAAAGGAAGTCATGCGGCTGGAAGCCACCGTGATCCGTCCCGGCCTGGTTTGGGGAAAGCAATCCGGCGGTGTGATGGGCACCTTGGAAACCCTGGTTGCCAGATTGCCGGTCGTCCCCTATCTGGCGGGCGGCAACGGCCTTGCGCAGTATCTCGTCCACGAAGAGGACTTGGCCCGGGCCATCCTTGTCATGTTGGAGAAATTTCCCGAGGGTGTCCCCCATCCCGTGACCATCGCCAATCCAACATCGCTGACGCTGAGGGCCATCCTCAGGACAATCGCCACCAGAACACGGGGGAAGCGCTTGTTCGTTCCCGCACCCTGGCAGTTTGCAATGGTTGTTTTGAAAACCGCCGAAATGCTGGGAGTAAAAACCTTGTTTCGGAGCGACAGTCTGACCGGCATCGTTCACGGCAATCCGGATGCCGATTTTTCAGGTGTTCCCGCAGGACTCTCCTGCCGCCCGTTTTGTTAGCCACGACTATCCTCAAGCCTCCTGGTTTCGAGCGACCTTCCATCCCCAACTGATCTGCCAGCCTTTCTCTTCTCATGATCGAATCGAATTCCATCACCAAAATCATCATTCTGGTCGTCGGCCTCGTGCTGGCCGTTGTTTTGGGCAGCATGCTCGTCACCGACCAGGCCGATGCACTGCTTTGGGTGGCAGGCGCATCCGTCCTGACCGTTTGCATTTCCCTGGGCCGCCGAATCTGGCTGCTGATCCCGTTCATGGCAGCCTTGAGCATTCAGTTGCGCCTGCCCGGCCAACCAAGCACACTTTTGTTAGCTCAAATACTGGCACTTTCGTTTTGCACACTTCTGTTCCTGATGCGGAAACTCCCTTTTCGCCTGGCATTTACAGAACTTGAATTCTGGGCCTTTGTTCTGACCGCATTTGTGGTCCAAGTGTATATTCGCAATCCTGTCGGTGTGAACATCTTCGGTGGAGATTCGGTGGGCGGAAAACCCTATGCCATCTATGGCATCACCCTTGCCACCGGTCTGCTACTCTCGGGCCTTCGCGTTCCAGCAGGCGAATTGAAATGGTACCTGAGGCTTTCAATCCTCGGAAGCCTTCTGAATCTGTTCATTTCAGTGGCCGGCACCCTTGTCCCCTCCATCGCCTATTTCACGGGTGCAGGGTTCGAAGACAACCGCAATGGAGGCGATGCGGACATGGGGAAAGTGGTGGATTCCGGAGCCGCAACCCGGGTGGGCTTTTTGACCGAATACGGAGGTAATGCGGCCCTTTGGATTTCTTCATTCATTTCCCCCGTGAAAGCCCTCGTCCGGCCATTGTGGCTACTGCTGGTTTTGTCAGCCGTCGTTGCAGCCATGCTGGGTGGCTTCCGAAACGGAGTTATTGGAGTGGGAGTCACTTTCCTGTTGGGAATTGCCTATCGCAGCGGATTTCCGGCGTTGATGATGTCGATCATCGGAGCCACGGGCGGACTCGCGCTGCTCGCCGTCGTCAATGTCATCCACCCGCTTCCCCCGAACATCCAACGCTCGCTGACCTTCCTACCCGGCACTTGGGAGGAACGATACAAAGTTGATGCAGATGGCTCCACCGAATGGCGGATCGAAATCTGGAAAGAGGCCCTGCTGACCGAACGTTGGATCAAAAATAAGTGGATCGGAGACGGCCTCGGCTTCAGCGCTGCGGAATTGGCGGCTCAATTGAATGATCGCAAGGGTGCCCGGGCCGGCATCTCAGGCTTTGAAGGCCACCGGGAGTCAGTACTTGCAAATGGAGACTACCACAGCGGCCCGGTTTCCACCATCCGCGTGATCGGATACGTCGGCCTGTTCTTCTTCCTGTTGGCACAAATCCGCATGGGCGTGCACGCTCATCGCCAGATCATCCGCTGCCGTGGAACGGAATGGTATCCCCTTGCACTCTTCATTGGAATTCCGCTGATCTCCGGACCACTGTTTTTCGTCTTTGTTTTCGGGGACTTTAAAAGCAACGCTGCAGCCTTCCTGCTGTCAGCGGGAATATGCCGCTTGCTTCAGAACAACCTTCCCCTACCCGCCTACGTCGCACGCCGTAGAGAACCCTACATCCTGAAAAAGCAGGCGATACAAGCCACACAATCTTGAAGCGATAGAGTTCGAGAGCCGCGGAAATGCAACTATCCGAACGCTCGACTGAATGAAGGTGTTTCGGCACAGTGCCGCATCCCGTTTGAGTAAAGAGACTCCATCATCCACCACCAAAACCACCACACCTTGAGCCGATTAATCATAGAAGCCGGAAAGTCCGAACGACACTACTGGTCCGACCTGTGGAAATACAGAGAACTGTTTATTTTCCTCTCTTGGCGCGACATTCTCGTTCGTTATAAACAAACCGTCATCGGCGTCCTTTGGGCGGTGATCCGGCCGGTTCTTACCACGGCAGTCTTTGTGGTGATTTTCAGTAAATTTGCCAAGATGCCCTCGGAAGGGGTGCCTTATCCCATCCTTGTTTTCGCGGCCATGCTGCCCTGGCAGTTCTTTGCAACCGCCTTGTCCGAGGCAAGCAACAGCCTTGTCACCAATGCCAACATGATCTCGAAAATCTACTTTCCCCGCCTGATTGTCCCGGCCAGTGCCATCATCGTCGCGCTTACGGACTTCCTGATTTCGTTGGGGGTCCTTGCGATCATGATGCTTTGCTACGGGATCGCACCCACATGGCACCTCTTGTTCCTCATCCCCCTCACTGGAATCGCCTTTCTGGCAGCATTCGGCACCGGTGTCTGGCTGGCGGCCCTCAACGTCGAATACCGCGATTTCCGTTATGTGATCCCGTTCGCCGTCCAGTTCGGATTATACGTCTCCCCGGTCGGTTTTAGCAGTAGCGTGGTTCCCGAAAATTGGCGGCTCCTATATTCCATCAATCCGATGGTCGGCGTCATCGATGGTTTCCGCTGGGCCATCACTGGCAAAGCCGAGTTTTTCCACTGGGGCGGCTTTGCCATCTCACTCGCTCTTGTCTTCCTAATGCTGGCGGGAGGCATCTGGTATTTCCGCAAAACCGAACGTGCCTTCGCCGACGTGATCTAATTATGAGTGATAATGTCATTTACGTCGAAAACCTCGGCAAGAGATACCTCCTGAACCATCAGGCACAGGGGGGGCGCTACAAAACGCTGCGCGATGTCCTTTCCACCAAAGCGGGAAGCCTGTTTGGCGCCCGCAAACCGGAGGGAGGCCACCGAAAATCCATTGAAGAGTTCTGGGCACTCAAGGATGTCGGCTTCGAGATCAAGCAGGGCGAGGCTGTCGGCATCATCGGCCGCAACGGAGCCGGCAAATCCACCTTGCTCAAGCTCCTCAGCCGCATCACCGAGCCCACCACGGGGCGCATTGAGCTGGAAGGCAGGGTCGCCAGCCTGCTGGAAGTGGGCACAGGCTTTCATCCCGAGCTCACCGGACGGGAGAATATCTATCTGAATGGAGCCATTCTCGGAATGGGCCGGTTGGAAATCCGCCGGAAGTTCGACGAAATCGTGGAATTCGCCGAGGTCGAAAAATTCCTCGATACCCCGGTCAAGCGCTATTCAAGCGGCATGTACATGCGGCTCGCCTTTGCGGTGGCCGCCCATTTGGAACCGGAAATCCTGGTCGTCGATGAAGTCCTCGCCGTGGGTGACGCTGCGTTCCAGGAAAAGTGCCTGGGCAAGATGGGCGAGGTGTCTTCCGGAGGGAGGACGATTCTCTTCGTAAGTCACCAGATGAATGCCGTTCAATCCCTCTGCGACAGATGTCTGCTGTTACAACAGGGACGACTGGTGGCCTCAGGTCCAACCGCCGAGATCATTCACAAATATCTCAACAAAGAGTCGCAAGAGTTACAGTGGCGGGCCTCTGAAGCAGATCGTTTCGGCTCCAACCACTTCAAGCCGCTGTCTTTCACGTTGGTGAATGAAAATCTCATCCCGTTCTCAACTGACATCGAAGCCCGCGATAAAATCGGATTTCTCATTGAGGGTGAAATCGATGAACTTGACCCGGCTTTGAATGTGGGTTTTGCTATCTACACATCGACCAATGTTCTGTTGTTTTGGAGCTATCAAAGTGATACAGTCAGGAATCAGTGGCCAGACTTCAAAAAAGGCTTGAACCGTATCGTTGCGTGGTTGCCCGGACATATTTTAAATGAAGGCGACTACCGGGTCGAACTGATGGCGAGCTTGCATTACCGGGCTTGGATTTGCCAACCCGGATCGAATTCACCCTCGATCAACCTCAGGATCACAGGCGGGTTAAGTGACTCGCCGATCTGGATGGAGGCAAGGCCGGGCATTCTGGCACCGGTCCTTCAATATGACCTTGTGAATTAGTCCGGCAGAACTCTGGCAACAACAGATGACTTGCGAAAACCAAGCAGCAACAGGCGGAATCAAACGCTTTCAAAACAGCCGTAATACCCAACCCATTCATAGAACATGGCTTTGTCAGAATTAATCAAACGTGCCCATTTCACCGTCTGGCCGCTTCACGTCGGCTTGCGTAACCACGTGCGCCGCTGGCAGGGTCGCTGGTGGTTCTGGGGGGAGTACCGCGCCTATTGCAAACTGGCAGCAGGCGGAGAAGTCCCTGAGATCCGGTATTTCTATCCATGTCTGGAGGATGCCACGACCAACACGCCCATCGATGCCAGCTACTATTTTCAAGACGCGTGGGCGTTTGAAAAGATCGTCCAGGCGAAGCCGAGCCAGCACGTGGATGTCGGCTCCCACCACAAGTTCGTGTCACTGCTGTCCAAGGTGGTGAATACGACCATGGTCGATCTCCGGCCCCTACCGGTCACCCTCGACACGCTGAAATTCGAAGAGGGCAGCATCCTGGATCTTCCCTATGCCGACGGCAGCCAACCCTCCGTCTCCAGCCTGTGTGTGGTGGAACACATCGGCCTCGGCCGCTACGGCGACCCGTTGGATCCCGAAGGAACCGTCAAAGCCATTGAGGAGTTGAAGCGCGTCGTCCAGCCCGGCGGCGACCTTTACCTCTCCGTCCCGTTGGACGACTTGAACCGGATCTACTTCAACGCCCACCGCGCGTTCTGCGAACCCTACCTGGAACAACTGTTCGCCCCCTTTGAAATCGTGGAGCGCCGATACATCTTCGGCAATGATTATACCGACGAGCTGAGGCCGGGGTTCGGCACAGGGTGCTATCATCTAAAAAATAGAGTCCGTTGACGCCCCAGGGCCACAATACTCACCATGAAACATAGTCTGATCAAATCGAAGGACTTCCTATCCAAGAGCGGAAGCTACATGGACATTCTATGTGCAATCGTGCTTGTCCTCGCGTTTGGTTGTCATTTCTATGCCGCAGCGGTGACTGCAGTTGATGTCCCATTTTGGGATGACTGGGGCTGGTTCCCCAAGGAGTGTCCGGCCTGGATATTTGCATTTGACAATGAACATCGCTGCGTTCCCACGAGACTTCTGATTGCCATTCAGTTTGCAATCAATGGATGGGATATCCGTTCCGCAATCATCACCAATTTCATTCTTTTCGGTCTGACCCTGTTGGTCTATGTAAGGTTTCTTTTGTCTTTTGCAAAGCGTGCTCCCAAGTGGAGCATATATCTCTTGTCAATCTGCGTTCTATCTCCCCTGGCCATCGAGGCACATCACTGGGGAATCGGTTCGGCATGGCATTTCCCCATGTTGTTCGGAATTTTGGGAACCTGGCAACTGTTTCACCCGGATACCAAAACCATCAGAGATGTTGTGGGATCATTCCTTCTTGTGCTTTGTCTCTACTCCGTAGGATCCGGCCTTGTAATTTCATTTTCAATAATTGCGACATGGATGGTTTTTCGTGCCGGTCTGGCGCTCAAGGCTCCGAACATCCCATCGTGGAAAGTGGCTCTCACACGCATGTCTCCAGCAGTAGGAATCTATTTCATCGCGCTAGTTCTCTGGTTTGATGGCTACAAAAAAATCGCCGCCCACGGCGAGCCTGCCGGTCCATTCACCTCTCACTTCTGGAATTTTTTAGGGATCTTGCTTCAAAATGGCTTTGCCTTCCCAAGGCACATCTCGCTCACTGCTCCTTGGCTTGGATTTTTGGTTCTGATTCCGTACCTTGTCATCCCAGCCTGCTATTTCATGGGTAGGCATATTTTCACCCGAAGGACTGTTCGACCAGAAGTGGCTGGCCTCATCGCCTTAAGTCTAGGCCTCCTTGGTGTCGCCGCCTTGACGAGTTACGGCCGGGGAAACTTCCCTATTGGATTTACCAATTCCGGCAGATATTTGATTTTCCTGTTGTACATGATACCCGTTTCCGTCCTGCTTTGGGCTGAGCTTCTCACCCCATGGAAAAAGCTACGAAGCGCGTGGCTGGCGATTTCATGTATCGTCTTTCTTGGTCTACAATTACGCTTGATCCCATTGTTTGCAATATACAATGGCAATATGGTCGCCCGACAAGAGCAGGTCCGCCTAATAAAAGGCTATTATAAAAATGGAGAACCCAAGCCTTTTTATATTCCGGGGTTCTGGCTACCAATAGATCCATATCTTGATTTGGCCAAACAGAAAAATTATTCGTTTTACCGAAAAATTCACTCTGCCGAAAGCCCCAAATAATACTCCTCCTCTGAAAGAACACTCCAGCTTCTTGTCATTACCAGTGTTCCGGCCTTCAAATCATGCAACCGCCCAACTCACGAATTGACAAGTGATCAGCATACGCACCCAAATGAACACCGATAAAACCACATTCCTCTCGCCGCCATCGGAAACCAGCATGGGAGAAGAATGGTTTGAGATCGCTACTCCGACTCATTTCTGGATGAAACGGAGATTCCGCGTTTTGAGCAAGCTGGCTTCTGCATTGATTAGCGATTCAGAAAATCTGGCTGAAATCGGCTGCGGTAATGGTGTTTTACAGTATCAGATCGAGAATGCTTACAGCAAAACTGTGGACGGATACGACCTTAACAGTGTTGCTTTGGGCCGGACGATAGCCCGCAAAAGCAGAACGTTTTGCTACGACATATCAGATCGATTGCCATCACTCGAGAATAAATATGATTTGATTTTTCTCTTTGATGTAATTGAGCACATTTCCGACGAAAATGACTTTATCAATAAATTACTTTTTCATCTCAAACCTGGAGGATGGCTGATCATCAACGTCCCTGCCATAAACCGTTTGTACTCAGGTTATGATGCGGCTGTTGGTCACATCAGGCGCTACAGCATTAATAGTCTTAATACCTTAGGTCGAAACTGTGACCTAATCCCCAAAAAAGTCATCTACTGGGGACTTCCCCTGCTTCCCATGTTGCTTGTCCGTAAATTTCTTATACCGACAGGGGATTTCGGAAATCAAAAAATCTTACAGAGAGGATTCGCCCCACCCAATCCTTTCATCGACAAATTCCTCTACTGTCTCTCCTCAGTCGAATCAATCAAAGTCAATCCGATTGGAACGAGCGTGATGGGAATATACCAAAAACCATTGTGACAAGCCATAAAGCTTGCCTCGCAATTTCCATTTCCTTGGGAAGGACAACATTTTTATTTCCAACAAAGCAATGAATCCGCCCTGTTTTTCAGTCATAGTTCCTTGTTACAATGAAGAGCTCGTCCTGACGGCTGTTGCTGAATCATTGAAAACTCAGCTCGGGACGAGAATGGATAAGGAATGGGAGGTGATTTTTGTAGATGACGGAAGCAATGACCGCACTGCGCTGATCATTTCTCAATTGAATAATCAGGATTGCAGATTCAAGGGCGTTTTTCTTTCCCGTAATTTCGGACATCAGATGGCACTAACCGCAGGCATGGGTTACGCCACCGGTTCTGCGGTGGGCATTATTGACTGTGATCTTCAGGATCCTATTGAAGTGTTATTGGATATGTATGAAGTCGTCGCCAACAACGAATGCGATATTGCGTTCGGGGTCCGGCGCAAACGTGATGCACCATGGTTCCTTACCATGTGCTACAAAACATTTTATCGAATACTCGCAATGGCTTCGGATGTACACATCCCAAAGGATTCGGGTGATTTTTGCGTGATTAACGCGCGAGCTCACGAACTCATACAAAAGCTGCCCGAAAAGCAACGTTTTTTGCGCGGCCTCAGGGCCTGGATCGGACTCCGGCAGATTGGCATTCCTTATGATCGCCCGCAACGATTGGCTGGCCAGTCCAAATACAATTTCTTCCGCCTTCTTCGCCTGGCGCTTAGCGGAATTACAGCCTTTAGCCTCCTGCCACTCCGGTTTGCTTCGATGCTGGGATTCCTTCTCAGCATAGTTGCTGCGGGATTGGCTGTCGCTTTACTTCTTAATCGACTCATTCCATCGATACTGCCATTTGGTTACTATATAGGCGCGAGTCCGGGAATAACAACTTTGGCGCTTCTCATTCTGGGTGCCTTCGCGGCGTTGTTCTTTTGCCTTGGTATTATCGGAGAATATATCGCCCTTATCGTCATTGAGGTTAAAGGGCGGCCCTCAGCCATTGTTGGAAATGCAATTGGTTTCGAGAAGGACAGTATTGAAAATGGGAGCTGACTTCCCGGGTTCGAAGCGCGCGGCGCTGCTACTCCTCCGGGAACATGGCGGGGCAAAGCTCAAAATCAAGGAGATGGGAAGCCGCTACTTTTTCATCTGCGCCTACGTGTGGCTGGAAAATCACTTCAGCCGTGGTGACTACCGTAAAACCAATTAGTGGTAATTACCGGCGGTTGTCTGAGCGGCAATGATCCTCCCGCGATCTCTTCCATCATGCCGCCGCTATTCTCCATCATCACGCCCAGCTATCAGGCCAGTGCGAAGCTGGCTGATACATTTGCCTCGGTGATGGGGCAGCCGGCGGGACTGTTCGACTATTGGATCGTGGACGGCGCATCGACTGATGGAACCCGCGAATGGCTGGAAAGCCATGGTGGTCCCGCGTTTCACTGGATTTCCGAAAAGGATTCCGGAGTCTATGACGCAATGAACAAAGGCATCGGCCTCAGCCAGGGCCGGTTTCTGTTGTTTCTCGGTGCGGGCGACCGCCTGCTGCCAGGAAGCCTGCAACAGATGGCGGATTTCATCCAACAGCATCCTTCATCCCATCCCCGTTTCATTTATGCCGACGTCCGCGACCTGCAAACCGGACGCCCATTCACCGCCGGACACTACTCGAAGATCAAGCTTTGCCATCAGAACATCTGCCACCAGGGGATATTCCACGAGCGCTCCGTTTTCGATCTGTTGGGGCGATACGAGTTACGCTACCCGATCATGGCTGACTGGGCTTTCAACCTTCTCTGCTTCGGCGACCAGCGGATCACGAAACTGCATTACCCGCAAATGATCGCCGATTTTGAAGGAGGAGGTCTCTGTTCCCACACCCCGGACATGCCGTTTTACTACGATCAACTCCGGTTGATCGCCGAACGGATCAGCCCGTTCCACGCCTTCCGCTACCGCGTGGAGACAGCCCTCAACCGCCGCCTGAAACGAATGGGAATTCAATTTTAAAGAGGAACCCTCTGCCCTCTGCCCTCTGCCCTCTGCCCTCTGCTCTCTGCTCTCTGCTCTCTGCTCTCTGCTCTCTGCTCTCCGCTCTCCGCTCTCCGCTCTCCGCTCTCCGCTCTCTGCTCTCCGCTCTCCGCTCTCCGCTCTCCGCTCTCTGCTCTCTGCTCTCCGCTCTCCGCTCTCCGCTCTCCGCTCTCCGCTCTCTGATCTCTGATCTCTGATCTCTGATCTCTGATCTCTGTCTTCTGTCTTCTGTCTTCCTCCCCATGCCTCCCATCGGCTTCATCCTCCTCGTCAATCCAAGGAGTCCGATCGAACAATCGGAACGGCTCATCCGGACCTTGAACCGGATGTTCGACCATCCGCCGATCGCCTGCCACCACGATTTCGGGCAGAATCCGCGGTTCATCGAAAACTGCCCCGCGAATGTCAAACTGGTCAGCCCCCATGTCGCCACTCGCTGGGGCGACTTCAGTTGTGTCGAGGCGACTATCAAGGCGATGCGGCTACTTTACGCCGGTGGGGACGGCCCCGAGTGGTTTGTCTATCTGAGTGGAGCGGATTACCCCATCAAACCGGCCCATCAGATTCTCGCGGAACTACAGGCCAGCGCCTTCGACGGACACATCGAACACAAGCTGGTTTCGGAGGGCGACCTCCATTACCCACCGGACCCGGACTATCCGCGGGGATGGAAGTGGGAGAGCTGGCTCAAGCAGTGTCACCGGCGCTATTGTTCGTTGCGGCTCGATGTCCGCGGCATCAACCGGTATCTCCGCCCGAGCACCCGGACCTTCTGGCTGGAGCACCCGATCTTCACGCGGGGCCGGCTGCCTTTTACCCCGGAGTTCAAGTGTTATGCCGGAGAAGTCTGGTTCACCGGCAACCACCGCTGCGCCCGGCGGATCCTCGATTTTGACGACAACGACGAGCGGCTCGCCGCGCACTACCGCAGGACGCTGGTGCCCGAGGAGTCTTATTTGCAAACCGTATTGGGTAACGCGCCGGACCTGAAATTGAGCCAGAACTACCTGCGCTACGTGGACTGGACGGGTGGAGGCAGCAATCCGAAGGTGCTTACCAAGGAGGATCTGCCATTCCTCATTCGATCAAAGGCCCATTTCGCCCGCAAGTTTGACGAAGCGGTGAACTCCTCGGTCCTGGATGAACTGGACCAGTTGATTCTTTGATTGCCTTTTTCAAACATTCCCCGGAGAATCCATTAGTTGGAAAATCAATCATACAAAAATCCCACATGTCACGAATCCATACCGCAATCGTAACACTCAAGGAAATCGTCAACAGCGCTATTGAATCGCCACGTTGCACAATTGATGCCCTGAAACTCCTCCCATCGATTGCCCAAGGGCTGCAATACGGCCGGACGGGAAATTTCCCACCTCCGCCAGACCGGCCTGCCGATGCTCCGCCTGAAGCCAATCCCCTGCTCGAGTATTTCAACGCTCATACCGAGGGTCCCGGCCTTTGGAAATGGCTGCACTATTTCGATATCTACCATCGCCATTTGCAAAAGTTTGTGGGGCGGGAGGTCCATGTGCTGGAGGTGGGGATTTACAGCGGCGGCAGCCTCGGAATGTGGCGTGAGTATTTCGGCAAAGGCTGCCACATCTACGGAATGGATATCGAGCCGGCATGCATGGCCTACAAAGCGGAGGGCATCGACGTGTTCATCGGCGACCAGTCGGATCGGGACTACTGGAAGCGCTTCCGGGAAATGGTGCCAAGGGTGGATGTCCTGATTGACGACGGCGGACATGACCCGGAACAGCAGCGCATTACTCTTGAAGAAATGCTGCCCCATATCCAGCCCGGCGGAGTTTACCTCTGCGAGGATATCGGGAGCAAGGCGAACCGCTTCGGCGGATATGTGTCTGGTTTGGCATGCAATATGAATGCTGCAAAAAAAACGGTCGAAGTTTTTGATGCACAAACCATCCCGTCCGGCTTCCAAGCTTCCGTAAGGTCGGTGACCCAGTATCCTTTTGTGACGGTGATTGAAAAACTTGAAAACAATCCCGGCCTGTTCACTTCCCACAAACATGGCACCGAGTGGCAGCCCTATTGATGAGAACCGAGTTTTCGAGTGTCTTCGAAAGACACCGAAGTAAGTCAGGCTGAATTGACCGGTCACCTCCGGGATATCCCAGGCATCTTGCCGCATTGTAGAATCGGTGGTGCGCCCGTTCCACCTGACTCATCTCAAAAATGTCTCCTGGCCGCGAGCCGTTTACTTTGTAAAAGTAGCCGCTATGACGCGTCGTGCTCACATCAAGTCTTAAGGTAAGGAATCGCAAGCCAAACACACTATGAATTTTTTAGGCAATCTCAGGCATCATTTTTTCTATTCCCTTTTGACGCGGAAAACCGATCTGAAAGCTCTTGGTTCTCCCTGCGCCTGGGACTTCTGCCCGGCCGGATTGAACGAGCGAAGCCATATCGTCTGCGCAGGCGCGGGAGGAGACATCTCTTTTGAAGTCGAACTTCATCGGATGACCGGTGCCCCGATCCATCTTCTCGATCCATCTCCGACTGGGATCGTGACTTTCAATCGGACGTCTCCGGCCGGAGTTCTATTCCATGAGGTCGGCCTGGCAGGACAATCGAAAAAATACACGTTCGCCCTGCCCCGGAATCCGGAAGAAGGCTCTTACAAGGATCCCCGCTACGATTCCGCAGGAATGGAAACCGTCACTTTCGACTGCCGCACCATCCAGGATTTCATGAAGCAGCACGACATGACGTCTTTGGATCTTCTGAAAATGGATATCGAAGGTTTCGAATACGACGTTCTCCGCACCATTCTCAGGAACAGGACGCCGATCCGTCAGATTTGCGTGGAATTCCACAATCTGCACGGACGCCTCCTATCAGGAATACTCAGGTATCTATGGATTGTCCGACTGCGCCTGCATGGCTACTTTCTCATTTCCCATGTCGGCACGGGTGATCACACTTTTGCCAAGCTTTAATTGCCACTGCTGGCGCCAACGGTGAATTTCCTGAATTGGCCGGATTTTCGGTTTTCGATTTTTGTGGCAAGTGATCTGATACGCATGAGCAAACCTGCTCATCCGGACATACTGCTGTGTAAAATCCCACTTCCCGACGTTTGAGGAACTCCCGTTGTAACAGTCGCCATCTCACGAATCACGCCGTTTCCCGTTAAATTTTCCGGCCTCGTTTCCAATGCCTTCCCCTCCTTCCATATCAGTCCTGATCCGCACCTATAACTCGGAAAAAACCCTTGCCCGCCTCCTTTCGAAGCTTGTCCTCGCGCCAGGAGATGAGGTGCTCGTGGTGGATTCCGGTTCGCAGGATCTGACTTCGGATGTTGCTGCGCGTTTTGGAGCAAGGCTAATCCAAGCGCCCCTGCCTTTCAGTTACAGCAAATCTTTGAATGCGGGATTTAAGGTTGCGAAAAATCCACTGGTGCATGTCCTGAGCTCCCATGCCATACCGATGGTTCCGGATTTGCTGGATAGAATGAGAAAACTGGCTTTGGAACACACGGCGGAGGTTGCTGCATTTTACGGACCGTCAGGTATTTCCGGTCGGGATGATCTGGGGACCAGTTCCGACAAAGCTATTATGTTTCAGCAGGACGAATATTCAAAGTATTCTTCGGCCGTGGGAAATGCCAATACACTTTATCGTCATGCAGCTTGGCTTGAAATACCATTTGACGAGGGCATCAGGACTGATGAGGACAAAACCTGGGCGCGTTGCGCTCTCCAGGCAGGCTATCTGTTGGCCTACGCACCTTCAGCCCCCGTATTGAACAAAAGCAACTATTCGTTGGCCTACATGTTCCGTAAAGGGCAAAGCGACGCCAGAGCTGTCAAAATTGCGGACGCTCCGCCAATGTCAATCAGGCACCTCTGCGGCGGTTTGAAAAAGATGCTTTTCAGGAAGCTGTCGGGTGAGATCGACTTCGGCAATTGGATCCGCTACTCGGCGCACATCTTCGGCCAGTATTCAGGAAGTCGCTTGGTCAAGGATAATACTCCACGAGAGAATTCGCGAACCAGACCTTGAAACCATTGTGAAATCACAACTTCTGACTGTTATATGAATCAAGTGAAATTACTTATCGCCGGCATGACGAGCTGGTATCTGGATCACACCGCACGTGAGTTCCAAACGATGGATGCGCTGGGGGGCGGTTGGTTCGGCAATTCGAACCGCTCCGGCGTTCTCCCGGAATACTACCGGCGGATCTGGTGGTATCATGCAGCCCAGAAACCGTTCTATCACCTGCCCTTTTCCAATCTGGAGGAGAAGATGCGCTGGTGGAACCTTCCCTTCTACGACGCCTGGATGGCGGGACAAAGCTTGCCCGAGGGTGTGAACGTGGTGCAGGGGCCGATGGGATCCTGCCAGGCATTGTTCAGTTTGGCGGACCGCAGTGGCCGGAACGTGCTCAAGGTCTTTGATGCCCCGAACAGCCACCCGACATCACAGTTCGGTTACTGGCAGCGTGAATGTGACCTGTATGCGCCCGGCTACAGAATTCCGATTCCTGATTGGGTCCGTTCTCGGATCAACCGTGAAATCGAGACCGCGGACTTGGTCCTCTGTCCTAGCAATTTCGTCAAAGACACCATGATCACGAACGGAGTACCCGAGGAAAAATGTTTCATATCCCATTTCGGGGTGAATACCGAGATCTTCCAAAAGCGATCCGCCCTCCCTTCCCGGCCGCGCTTCATCTGCGTGGGTTCGCTCACCTTGCGAAAAGGGCAGCAGTATCTTTTCCGCGCTTTTGAAAAGGTGAAGGAGGTATTACCGCAAGCGGAGTTGGTCTGTGTCGGCGGAGTCCGTGCTGACTTTACCGGTGAGATGAAAAAATGGAAAGGGAGCTTCATTCATCATCAAAGTGTCTCCCACGTCGAACTGGCGAAAATGCTGTCCGACTGCACCGCTTTCGTCATGCCCTCGTTGGAAGAAGGTTTTGCAAGGGTGATCTCCGAAGCGATGGCGGTCGGTCTGCCGATTCTGGCCAGCTACGAGAGCGGCGCAACCACCGTCGTCCGCGACGGAGTGGAAGGGATCATCATCCGGCCACGCGACATTCACGGAATCGCGGAAGCGATGCTGCGGGTGGCACGCAACCCTGATGAAAACCTCGCCATGGGAGAGGCGGCGTATCTCGCCGGAGGGAAATCCAACACATGGGCGGATTACGCAGGACGACTGCACCACGAATACAACCGACGACTGAATACTATCTGAGTTCAATGCCTTTAGCAGCAGGCCTTTTCAACTGCGTTTAGAAAAACATCTCAAAACCATTGATCGAATGGGTGCGCAACCATGAATTTACGACCCAAAATCTGTATCTTCGCCGAGTTTCCCTTAAGTGCCATTTCCGGAGAAGCAAGTGGCCGAGGTGGCGGTCAGGCCGCCACCTGGCTCCCGCAGCTCGCCCGAGCTTGGGAGAGTTGCGAGGATTTCGATATTCACTGGGGAGTGTTTGACCGCAGTGCCCAATACGCGGAAAACATCTGCTCATGGAACCAGACCTTCCATCGAATCCCCTGCCCCAGTATCACTGCAAGCCTTCTCCTCGGGCGTTGGCCTCACCGTCTGGGTGCGCAGGCTTTGATCCGGCGCGTGCAGCCTGACCTGATCCATTGCTGGGGGACGGAGAATCTATACGGTTCCGCCTTGTGTGGCTTCGATGGGGTTTCAATCCTGTCGATGCAGGGAGTGATCACGACATATTTCAAAACGGGTGATTTGAAAGGCTGGCGCTGGAACCTATTTCGTCACTGGGAACCCCGCTCGATACGCCGGGCAAGTCTTGTAACCTGTGAATCCCAGTGGGGCATCGATCGGGTCAATGAAATCCAACCTGGCAAGGAGCTTCGCCGTGTTGAATACGGAGTCTTTCCCAGCTACTACGATGTCCGCTGGCAACCCAATCCTGAACAGCCCCGCATTTTGTTTGTGGGTGGATTGAATCGATTGAAGGGGGTTGACATCATCGTGGAAATGCTTCGCCGCCATCCTCACAACCCATGGAAGATGGTGTTTGCCGGCAGTGGGAATTTGGAAACGGCATTGACGGATCTAAAGGACCCTTCGGTCGAGGTGCTGGGCATGCTCAAGACCGATGCCTTGCAGGCTGAGATGTCCAAAGCCTGGGCGTTGGTCATGCCATCCCGTGCAGATACCAGTCCGAATGCGGTGAAGGAAGCCAGAGTCGTCGGCTTGCCAATCGTTGCATCCACGCACGGCGGCCACGCGGAATACGTGAACCATGGCATGAACGGTTTGATCGTGGACTCCGAGGATCCCGAAAATTGGTTTCGGGATCTGAACCGATTGGGCAACGATCACGCACTGTGCCGCACCATGGGCTACGAGAGGCGGGACTATTTCAGGGACTACTTCCGACCTGAAAAAACGGCTCAGGAGTTTCTGAATCTCTATCGGGAGCTTCTCGCAAAGCCGAGGTTGTGATCTGCTCTTGCCGCTTGCCTCCAACCGGGAACATCAAACTATCAGAGAGTTCCGTTGTTGACTCACTGCCTACAAATCAAACCGGCTGCCCAAAACGGCTCGCGCCGGACCACCTGCCGCACTTCCAACGTCACCAACCATGTCTTTTCTCGGAAAATTCAAAATTCTGGCCCTCACTGGATTATCTCCCATGTGGCGGCTATATTTGCTGGTGCGGGGTGTACAAGTAGGAGAGGGATTCATCTGCATGGGTCGCCCCGCGGTGAACTTGAAACGGAAATCACGGATCGTGCTCGGCAAAGGAATTATACTTTGCAACTCAGGGATTTCGAACCCCGTAGCGGAAGGTGGACGCTGCCGCCTCGCAACCGTCGCAGCGGGCGCGGAGATCCTCCTGCACGACAACGTAGGGTTGAGTTCCTGCCTGATTTGCTGCGCACAAAAAGTGGAAATTGGCAAAGGTACAATCATTGGTGGAGGAGTCATGATCCTAGATACCGACTTTCACCCCCGGGGACCTCTGGGCGACTGGCTGGACGACCCAAGGGCTGTGAGCCGTCCGGTTTTCATCGGAGAAAAGTGCTTCATCGGTGCGCGGGCCGTTATCCTCAAAGGCGTAACCATAGGCAACGGAGCAATCGTCGGTGCGGCCTCCGTCGTGACCAAGGATGTCCCTGCTGGTGCCGTAGTTGCGGGAAACCCCGCGAAGGTAGTTAGATCCTGGCAGGAACAGACAACTGACCAATGAGACAGCGCCACACTACCGCCAATTTCATCTTAGTGCTCTCCTTCGACCTCATCTGTTGTTTTGAAAGGAATTTCCCAGAGTAACTATTCAGATGTTTAAAAAAACAGATTGTTGTAATATGAGCCGCCGCACGCATCCCTACGATCATCACATTTCAAACAGCCTGTTTGCGCGTCTATTGGTCGCATTTTCCAAATACCGGATTCCCGTAGTCGGGAGGTTGTTCCGAGGATATCTGAATTGTGATATCTCACTCCGGTTGCCGGATACGATTTTTTTCCCGCATCCTTACGGGATTGTCATCTCGTCGGACACGATTCTGGGAGAGGATGTGGTGATCGGTCAACAGGTCACTATCGGAAACCGGAACGGGGTCTTCGCTTCGCCGCGCATCGGGAACCGCGTCTATATCGCGGCGGGAGCGAAGGTGCTGGGTGATGTCAAAATCGGGGATGACGTCATTGTCGGTGCCAATGCGGTTGTGACAAAGGATGTCCCGGCCAATACCATCGTCGTCGGAGCGAACAGGATCATGGCCAAGAAGACGGACTACTGGGTCAAGGGAAACACGCCGGCATGAGCGCGCCTCTGAAGATCTCGGTGATCACCCCCAATCTGAACAGCGGTCAATGGCTCGACCTTTGCATCGCATCCGTGGCGGATCAGGAGGGAGTCGGGCTTGAGCACATCGTTCAGGATGCGCTGTCTTCGGACCTCAACCTGCCGTGGATCGACCGACATCCCGCAGTGAAGCTTGTTTCAGAGCGCGACGGAGGAATGTATGATGCCATCAACCGTGGCCTGAAAAGGGCGGGCGGCGACATCCTCGCCCATTTGAATGCCGACGAGCAGTATCTGCCCGGTGCGCTGGCTGCGGTGATGAAGCGCTTCCGGGAGGATGCCCAACTCGACGTGCTCTATGCCGACACGATCGTGGTGAACAACGAAGGTGAACCGGTGTGTTGCCGGAAATCGATGAAGCCCGTGCGGCTTTTGAAATACACGGAGTTTCCCACGATCACCAGTTCCCTCTTTTTCCACCGACGTGTGATTGACGAGCACCGCCTGTTTTTTGATACGAGTTACCGGATGGTGGCCGACGCGATCTGGATGCGGGAAAGCGTGGCGAAAAAGCTGAGAACGGCAGTCCTCCGCCAATATACTTCCGCATTCACCGAAACCGGATCGAACCTCGATCTCTCGCCCGCAGCCAAAGACGAGAGCATCCGTTTGAGGGAATCCAATCCGGCCTGGAGCAAAACGCTGGGGATTCCGCTCCGGGCGCTGTCCCGGGTGCGCCGGTTGCTTCACGGAACTTACCATCAGAAGCCTTTTTCATACGAGATCTACACCCACCGCAACCTGGAGATCCGGACGGTGTTTCCAGTAGAAGATCCCACCTGTATCTGGTGGGGCCGCGGCCCTCGCGAAGGCGGCAGGGTGCATCGCAAACTCAAGTCCCTGTTTCGCCCGAAGTGAACCAGGGCATCACCAAAACCAGTTTCACGGCCGTGTCCGGCACCCAGTTTATTTCGCAGTCATGAGAATCCTTGCACTGATACCCGCCCGCTCCGGTTCTGGACCTGATACAAAGAAAAACCGTGGTTGAAAGTTGGTAACGCCGGTCGTCAACGCCCGCCTGTATTTGCCAAATGAGGCCGCCCCGGTTCGACCAAATGCCTGAGCAATACGACAAATCCCGGTATCTCGAAATCCACAGTCGGGCAGGCCGCTTGCGTTGCAGGGTCGTGGAGGCGCCCTCGGATGTGGCAGACGCTTTCGACAGCGGGCGGATCGTGGAAGAACTGTGGGCGAACCACTCGCTCGAAGTGACGAATCGCTTCAGGCGGACCTTTCCATCTGGAACGCTCGAAGCATGCGAACTGCCCCGCGAGGTGATGGAGAATCACCTTCTCGTCGAAATCTATCGCCCCTACGCATTCCCGGTACTGCTCGCGGAACGGCTGGTTTCACTGTTACCCCCCGGTCCGGCGAGGACGCTGGTCTCACTTCCCGCATGTGCGGGAGATCCCTACCGGCTCGCCGGGATCATCGAATCACGCCTTCGGAAGTGCCCCACAAGCCGGGGCGGAATCAGGAGTTTTTTTTCAAGGTGCGGAGCTACTGCGGGATTTGTCGCTGGCGCTGCGTATGCACTGTTCGGCGTCCTGACCCTCGGACTGGCATCGCGAAAGAACGGCCAGTCCCTTCGCCCGACACTCTCCAAAAACCTGTTCGTTGTGTATTCCGGCGTAAGCAACCACACGCGCCACATCTGGAACGAAATTGACAGGATTCCTGAGGGAAATTCTCACCCCATGGTCCTCGTGCTCGGCCACAAGCCTCTGGAGGAGGACCTGCTATCGAGGGTCAAGGACAAGGGAGGTGAGGTGATCTATCCCCTGCATGCTGGAGATATTCTGCCGTCACTCGTCTCGTTGGCTCTTTGTTGGCGACAGTTCCTGCGCTTGCAGCGTCGCGGAGAGAAGGATCTGGAAATCCATCTGGGAACCGGCTTCCACGTCCGGTCGGGAGCATGGTTGATGCGCGGACTATTGCACGACTGTTTCCTCCGTCGGGAAGCGATGGACGATCCCGGGAACACCGTGGCGATCTTCGGATTGATCGCTCATGCGGATTCCCGCCTGGCGGATCTCGCGCTTCGGGCAAGGGGTGGAAGAACCATCCATTGGCTTCACGGGACCGTCGAGGATTCACTGCATTACCGCGCAAACAGCTCGATATGCCTTTGTAAAAATGAAGTCGATTCGGAGTTGAGGCAACGACACGGATCCTACAACCACTACGCGGTTCATCCGGACAAGCTGCCGGCCGGATGCGTGTCGGACAACTCAAGTTCCTCGGAAACCTTCGAATCCAGTGGGTTGGTAATCACCAACCTGATCCATCCGGACAGCCGGTTCTCCGACTTCGGAGCCTCATGGGCTTTGGCCGAGCTTCTGCGAATGACTTCGCGTTGCTTCAAGGACATGGGGCTGCGAACCATGACCTGGCGCCCCCACCCGAGAGAGAGCGCGGTTCCGGAATTCAGCACTTTCAACCGGCTGGCATTGGATCTGGGATTCAGCGTGGACAATACCACCCCCCTCGATCAGCAGGTGAGAAGCAACCGCCACGTGGTCACCAGCTTTTCCGGAAGCATCGGCGACGTGGCGGCATCCGGCGGGGTGCCTGCGATTTTTGCAGGATTGCCGTATGAACCCGAAGGGCACTGGGGTCAACTTTCGGACCGGTTGAAATTCCGTACGGCTGATGAGCTGACCAAGGTCCTGAGGTCTATTGAGGACGAGCAATGGGCGGCGCAGCAACGCCTGAACCTGCTCCGACAATACAACCAACATCCCGGTGGCTTCGCAGCAACAGAGTCATTGTTAAGTTTGCTTCGTTCGGAAAATTGCTCTCCCCTTATCCCACCTGCGGTTTGAAATTGGATCACTTTGGCAATTGCGTGGCAGCGAATTACCATTGGATGGGTCGATAGTCAGGATCAGTTGAGAGTTGCACGGGTCTCAGCGTGGAAAGGGATTGGAGCTTTTTCCTTAAAATTAGTTTGAAGGACATATTACCGCATGAATAGGTAAGATCATGCCAAACCCACTTCGGCTGTTCTTAAACCCATTCCTTGCAGCCATGGCATGTGCACCTGTTGCCCTGGGGGCACCGGAATTTTTCGAGATGCCGGTATTCGTGAAGGATACGGCCGGTTATTATGGCTACCGGATTCCGGCGCTACTGGAGACAAACAACGGTGCTATTCTCGCGTTTTGCGAAGGGCGGAAGAACGGGTTGTCGGACAAAGGCGATATCGACATCCTGTTGAGGCGCTCTTCCGACCGCGGCAGCACATGGACCCAACAGCAGGTCGTGGTGGAAGAAGGAGGAACCGCTTCGATCGCGTTTGGGAATCCCGCACCGGTGCTCGACGCGGAAACCGGCTATATTCATCTTCTTTGTTGTCGGAACAATGACCGGGTGTTTCATCTGGTTTCCACCGACGAGGGAGTCAGTTGGTCCTTACCCGTTGAAATCACTTCAACTGTAAAACTCGAAAACTGGGGTTGGTATGCGACCGGCCCCTGCCACGGAATCCAATTGAAGCGGGGAGTCCATGCGGGGAGACTCGTCGTTCCCTGCGACCATTTGAACGGATCAACCGGAGCCCAAGGTGCACACGCGATCTACTCGGATGATCACGGGATCACCTGGCAGCTTGGTGCCACGGCTGAGTCTGCAAACGGCATCGCTCCGAACGAGACCTCCTGCGTGGAACTCACCAGCGCCGGTTCCTCCGGTGATTCAAAGATCTATTTCAACACCCGCAACCAAAGCGGAGGATACCGTGGCGAGGCATTCTCTATGAACTCAGGCACGACATTTTCTCCGGCGACGTTCAGCGGCAACGCGACCTTCACATGCCCCATCGTCCAGGGATCCTTGTTGCGCTTTCGTGCTACCGATGAGGGTGCGCCCTCCAACCAGATCTTGTTTTCCGGTCCTTGCTCAACAACCCGGGCCCGGATGTCCGTTTGGTCATCTTTCGATGAAGCCTTCAGTTGGTCCGCTCCCAAGTTGATCTACGCCGGACCCAGCTCCTACTCCGACATGGCAAGGACAGGAACCGACAACATCTGCATCCTCTTCGAAAATGGGCCGACCGACCCATACGACACAATCACCTTTGTCCGATTCAACGAAGCTTGGTTGAATGCGCCGCCCCCGCCTGTAGCGAGCCCGTGGGCCGCTTTCTGGAATTTGGAGGAACGACCGGTTGGTCAGACATCATCCACCCTGCCCGGTGCAATCCGCGATGTGCATCCCGACCATCACGCCATGCACATGACCGCACAACGTGCGTTCCCGGTGGTGGCGGGAGCACCCGCGTTTGGGAACGGAGCCGCTCTCAATTTCCCCGGAAACGGCGGACTCCGAATCACCGACATCGACAGTGCGGATCACTTCGACTTCGGCCCCGACGATTCGTTCACAGTGGAGGTGGCTTGTCGGCTTCCCGCGAATTCCAACCAGACCGGGGCCCTGATTGCCAAGGATTTCACAGCAAACGGCTCATCGTGGTGGTTACGGGTCGAAGGTGGAAAAGCCCGGTTTGAAATTTGCTCCAATCCGGTTGAGAAAATCGTGACCTCGTCGGTTTCTGTCAACGACGGTCTATGGCATCATATCGCAGCGGTCCGGGACGCGGGCAACCCCGCCGCCAAGCAACTTCGCATCTATGTGGACGGCCAACTCTGCGGAACCGTTAGCGACAACACCAGTGGATCGCTTGCAAACGGTCAGGACGTGTGGATCGGACGCTACAATACCGGCAGCTACCCGTTCAACGGCGCGATCGATTTTGCCAGAATCACCCCATCGGCACTGTCACCCGCGGGATTTGTAGGGAGTTCAACCCAGTTTGATTCATCAAATGTCGTCAACCCGGTCGCATCGACAACGGATCCTCCGCCGACGACACTGGAGCTGGCCCAAGGCATTGCCACTCTTCGCGTGCGCGAGCAGAGCACTCCCCCATGGCTGGATCTCCAACTGATGACATCCGACGACCTGATCCATTGGCAGCCCGTCACTTCGACAAAAACCCTGACGCCCCGCACTGATGGAATGACGGACCGGGTTGATCGGGTCGAACTGCCACAGGGATCGAACGGACGCAGGTTCTTCAGATATGGTGCCACCACCACACCTTGAAGTTGCAAGAGACATCGTCCTTGCCGGAGACCATGGATGCCTCGTCTTTCTCCCAGGTTGAATTGTCGTTCACCTGAGTTCTTACCCCGCAGTCTTGCCACAGACGCGTTTTTAGCGAGTTCCCCACAACAGACTTGCCGAGCCACGCCCTTCCCCAATAGAATATGACAGACCTTTGTCAAAAAGCCCCTGCTCGGTCCGGTTCGGGACCGCTCCGAATTTCAGTGGTGACTCCGAGCTTCAAGCAGGTGGGTTATCTGAAATGCTGCGCGGCCAGCATCAGGGATCAAACAGGGAGTTTCCGGATGGAGCATCTCATTCAGGATGGCGGCAGCGGTAGCGAGTTCGAAAAATGGGCGAAGGACCAGCAAGGTGCCATGTGCGTCTCGGAGCCCGACGACGGGATGTATGACGCGATCAATCGTGGATTCCGCAAGTCGGTTGGAGAAATCATCGCGTGGTTGAATTGTGATGAACAATATCTTCCTGGAACGCTGCAATTGGTCGCTGACTTTTTCGAAACACATCCTGATGTGGATATCTTGTTCGGGGATGTGGTTTTGGTCGACGAGTCGATGAAGCCCCTCGCCTACCGACGGGCGGTCAGACCGACCATCGGACACATTCGCTACAGCCACCTGAGTACCTTTTCCGCAGCCACATTCGTCCGCAGGAAGGTTCTCGATGACGGACACTATCTGGACGTCCGCTGGAAGACGATCGCGGATGCCGTCTGGATCGAAGAGCTTCTGAGCGCAGGCTACCGGGGCGTCACATTTGACAAACCCTTGGCAACCTTCGCGATGCTGGGGTCGAACCTCGGCCAATCGACCGCGTTGTTTGACGAACGAAGGAAGTGGGAGATCGAATTGGGTGCGACCGACGCCTGGCAGCGGAAAGCCCACATCTGGCAGTACCGGATCTCGAAACTCCTATCAGGAGCCTACCTGCCGCGGAGAATCCGGGTGGAGTCTTACGAATCCCCATCCCAACCGCGCAAGGCCCACACCCGCTGGTTGTGGGGTTTCTGGAACCACGCGCGCAAACAGGCGAGCCAGCAGAAGATCGACAGCGAAGGCTCGTTTTCAATGCGGCGGTCCCGCAAACAGCTCTCCACGTCCCACTTACTGTTCTATGCCGGCGTTGCGATCCTCCTCGGTCATATGGCGGACACGATCGCCACGGGAGAGTCGGTGAAAGCCCCACTGGTGATGATGTTCGCCCTCATGCTGATGAGCCTCAGGGCAACCAGCAGGGACATCATCATCATCTCGATCATCTTCCTGGTTGCCTCGGCCTACTCACTGAGATTCCGGCCCGCCGATGTTGCAATCGTCCGATTGCTGACCTTTTCAATCGGCTCGGTGCTGTCCTACCTGCTTGCCGTGAGTTTCCGGGATGTCGAGGAATGGATGTTGATCACCATCGGACTCATCCGCCGCGTTCCACAACCGGTCATCCTGACGGACAGCATCGGAAAAATCGTTCTTGTGAATGCAAAAGCCGAGCAGCTTCTCGACATTGGGGAAAGGGACCTGCTGGGCCTGGATCTATCAAAAATGATCCGCGACGAGGCCGGGATCGCCACCTGGCAGGACCGGCCGCCGAACTCACTGGAGCGGATCGAATTCAACACAACCGGAACACCCGTCCATCTCCCGGCCAGGGTCTTCATGGTGGGGAACGGCAAAAGGAGATTGTTCGGGTTCTCGCTGGGAGACGATTGACCTGCGATTTCACTACGGACAGGAAAGATTCCTCACCCCAACCGACAAACGATTCAGTTCACACGCATTGATGCCGGCTTCCTCAAAACCACCGGTCCTTCTGATGGGCCAGACCCCTCCTCCCTGGCACGGCCAGGCGGTGGCGACCCAGATTCTGTTCGACCACGACTGGCCGGACTTCGATGTCCACCGCCTGAGGATGGAATTCAGCGAGGAGATGCAGGAAGTCGGGCGTTTCCAATGGAAAAAAATCCGCCACCTTTTCGACCTCATCCGCAGGGCGAAAAAGATCCTCCGTGAAAATCCCGGCTGCATCCTGTTCTATCCGCCGGCGAGTGCGAAGTGGATCCCTTTCCTGCGCGACGTGATCTTCCTCATGGCCGTGAGGCCGCTCGCCGGAGCGACGGTCTTCATTTTCCATGCGAGCGGACTTCCTGTTTTTGTCGAAACGCAACCCTTGAGAAAATGGCTGGGGCGGTTGATCTATCAAAATGCGGAAATGGTGCTGGAGGTCGCCCAGGAGGTCGTCCCACCACACCAAGCCTTCGACGCACGTTCGTGGCAATGGTGCCCATGTGCGATCGAGGTCCCCGATGTGATCAGGAAGTCGCGCGTCGCGGACGAGCCTCTTGACATCCTGTTCGTGGCGAGCCTTCAGGAGGGAAAAGGCGTTCTCGAAATCCTCAGGACCGCTTCGTTGCTGAAACTCAGCGGCCGCGAAAATGATTTCCGCTTCCGGATCGTGGGCCGGTGGTTTTCAGAGAAGTTCGAAAATGAAGCCCGCCAGATGCACGCGGAGCTCGGACTCTCCACGATGGTCGAATTCACGGGCCAACTGACGGGAGACAGCAAGTGGCAGGCTTATGCGGATGCGGATGTCTTCTTCTTTCCCACCCACTACGAATCCGAAGCAACGCCAATCGTTCTGATGGAAGCTCTTGGAGCGGGCCTTCCGATCATCACCACCCGCTGGGCGGGAATTCCCGCGATGCTGGAAGGCTGTGCTTCGGCGCTTTTGTTTCCGATCCGCTCCCCTGCGGACTATGCGGACGCGCTGGCCGACTGGTTCCAATGCCGGGAAAGTCTGCCCGAAATGGAAAAGGAAGCCCGGGACTTCTATCAGGACAATTTCATCCCGGAACGTTTTGTCGGACGGGTGGCCGCAAGCTGGAAGGCGGTCTCCGATGCAAAGGCCCGCGCCGGCGGGCCCGCTTCACTTTCCTCGGAGGACAATACCCGTGCGGCCGCCCCATCACCACCAACTTCCCCGCTTCATATCTCCGCCTATCTGGCAGACCAGAACCCCGGGCATGACCGGAGCTTCGGTATTTCGAGAATGTCGCAGGTCGTTCTCGCCGCATTGCAACAGACCGGACAGGTCAGCGTCGAGGCGATCACTTCGAAAACTTCAAAACAACCCCCTCCGGACATCGCTACCCGGGTTCTGCCTTGGGGCACGCGCAACAAGCTGGTGCGCCTGCTGACGGACCACTTTCATCCGCTGTTTTCGATGAGGGACGGCTTGCCCGACATCTACTATTTTCCCAAGGGCTACCTGCCCTGTGTGAATCAATTCTGCAGGCCCTCGGCGGTCACGATCCACGACACCATCATCCAGTACGACGAGGACCACTATCCGGAATGGCGGGAGCCGAGGGACTACGCCTACTGGGCCTGGATGCTCAAACACACGCTCCGTGAAGCGGATCTGATTCTCACCGTTTCAAAGTCATCGAAATCCCAGATCCTGGGTTTCATGCAGCGTCACGGCATTCCGGACAAGGAAATCGTCGTGACTTACGAACCCTGCCTCTACGAACAAATCCCGCAGCCGGTCCGGCCGGCCAAGAAGGACTACGTGATCCATCTCGCCTCCCGCGAACCACACAAACGGACCGCGCAGCTCGTCCGCTGGTGGCTGGAAGCGGAACGGAGCGGCCGCCAGCTTCCGACGCTGCATCTGATAGGAACGCTTCCCAATGAAGTGGGACCGCTGTTGTCCACCTCGCAGACACTGGTCAAGAGGCCGTTTCTTGAGGACGCGGCGCTCAGGGACGCCTATGCCTCGGCGCGGGCGCTCATCCTGCCTTCGGAGATCGAGGGATTCGGTCTTCCCGCCCTCGAAGCCTACTATCTGGGCACGCCGGTCTGCCATGTCGAGGGCACATCCGTCGGAGAAATCCTCAGTGTGGCGACGACCAAGGGCAGGTTCTCGTTGGAAAGCGCCGAGAGTCTGTTCTCCGCGCTCGACGAGGTGATGGCAATGGAGCTCGAAGAAATCCATAGTTGCGGCCTGGCCCTGCGTGCCGAATATGCCGCCGACAAGGTGGCGAAGCGCATGTTGCGGGCTTTCGGACGGCTGAAGGAATCAACACGGGAACTCCAACAGCCCACTTCCCAAATCCGGTCGAACTAACCATCACCCATGTCCAACATCACGCATTGGCTGCGGATCTTCGGTTTTGATCCCAAGCGTCTGGTGAACGCGGCCACCAACATCGGCCCCTTCCTGCGGGACCGCCGGAGATTCAGGAACGAAACGGGCGATGACTTCGCCTGGGGACGCCAACTGCCGATTCTGGACGAGCGGAATGCGACCAGCGGTGGCCTGGGAGCGTATTTCCAACAGGATCTGCTGGTCGCACGATTGATCCATGAGGCAGCACCGCAGCGCCATGTGGATGTGGGGTCCCGCATCGACGGCTTCATCGGACATCTCGCGGTTTTCAGGAAAGTCGAGGTTCTGGATATTCGTCCGCAGCCGGAAAAAATCCCCAATGTGGTCTTTCACCAGCTTGACCTGATGGACGAGCTTCCGCCGGAATGGGTGGGCTGCACCGACTCGCTCTCGTGCCTGCACACCATCGAACATTTTGGATTGGGGCGATATGGCGACCCAATCGACGTGTCCGGACATGTCAAAGGCCTCGAACAATTGAAACGATTGGTCGCGCCAGGTGGTATTTTCTATCTTTCCACTCCCATGGGCTCCCAGAGAATCGAATTCAACGCCCACCGCATCTTCTCGGCGGAGACCTGTTTCAAGTGGTTCGAGCAGGGTTGGGAGATTCTCGGATTTTCCTTCGTGGACGATCGGGGCGCGCTTCACGAATCGGTTGATTGGAAAAATTCGGAACCATCGGACAACTTCGGTTGCGAAACCGGATTGGCCGTCATCGTCGCCAGGAAGCTCGAAGCCTGACGGAAACCACCCGGCTCCCAGATGATCCGCATCGTCATGTTAGGCCGGCTCGGCAACAACCTGTTTCAATACGCGTTGGGCCGGGTCCTTTCGGAGAAACACCAGGTGCCGCTCGTCATGGACGGATCCTGGTTCAATGAAGAGGGATGGTCGCAGGTCAATTGCCTGAAGCTTCTGCCCGGCCCGGCTTCCGGCAAGGCGCGGATCGTCCGCCGCTGCTCCATCGGCATGCGCGCGCTCCTCAAGCTGACGGGCAAACACTATTGGGAATATCGCAAGGTTCCCGTTCTGAGGGAAAACGAACTCGATCATTCCTTCGACCCGCATTTCGAGGACGCTCCAGCCGATTGCATGCTGTTCGGCTATTTCCAGAGTCCGTTGTATTTCCAAGGTCATGAATCCGCTTTGCGCGAGGAATTGTCCACACGCGATCTGGGTCTCGAAAGAGGTTTCGAGAATCTGGCGGAACGCCTGAGACATCCCTCATCCGTCGCGGTGCACGTCCGCCGCAGCGACTATGTCGGCAATCCCAATCTGGACCTGTGCGGCATCGACTACTACCAGCGTTCTATCAGTCGGATGCGCGGGGCACGAGGCGACGCGCGCTTTTTCATCTTCTCCGACGATCCCGCGTGGTGTGCAAACCACCTCCCGCATGACGACGTGGAAATCATCGGGCATCACGAGGCGGTCTCACCCCTTGTCGATCTCCACCTCATGAGCCTCGCAGGAAACCACATCATCGCCAACAGCAGCTTCTCATGGTGGGCGGCCTGGCTCGGCAAGAAGGACGGACAGTGCGTCCTGATGCCACCGCAGTGGTTCCAACAGATCCATGCCCCCATCGGAGAAAAACGCTGCGATGGCTGGCAGATCGCTTGAAACACACAACCCGCCGAACCTATCAAATCCATTTCCCCATCATCCGGCAAAACCGCACTGGGCATGATCATCTGCCTCGCGGTCGTCCTCGCATGGTTCTCGCCATGGTGGCTGATGGGTAAAAACCTCGCCCCGCTCGACCTCCTCAACGAGATGATGTCCCCGTGGCGGGGCACGAGCGAACAGGCTGGGGCGAAAAACCACATCGTTTCGGACGCGGTCGACCAATACCTCGTCTATCGGATGGTGGCGGCGGAAAACTACCGGAGGGAAGGATGGCTCGGATGGAGCAGCCTGACCTACGGCGGCACCGCCGGGTATGCGAACACCATGGCGCTCTACTACGACTGGACGATGCAACTCCATCGCTGGTTCGGGTTCTGGACGGCATGGCACCTCGGACTTCTCGGACAGGTGTTGCTTGCGGCAACCGGCATGCTGCTTTTCCTGCGGGGCAGATCCATCAGCCTGCTGTGGGCCTGCTGCGGTGCTCTGGCGTATGCCGCCAATTCGCAGTTCGTGACGTGGATCTATCATCGCTGGACCCTGAGCGCCTTTTGCTGGGTGCCTTGGATCCTCTGGGCCATCGACGGATATCGGAAAGGAAAGAGGTTTCATTGGGCGCTGGTTCCGATTTTCATCGGCATGGGGTTTCTCGGCGGCACGCTCCAGCATGCCGGGCTGCTGGTGCTGGCGGTGACCGCCATGTGGGCGGAGGAAGCCTTGCAGGAAAAACGCATGGCAGCCCCACAGGCGAGGCTTCTCGGACGCTATCTCAGTTGGGGACTCCTGGGCGTCGGCTGCGCGGCGATGATGTTCCTCCCCTGCATCGCGGCGTTTCTCGAAAGCAACCGGCTGGGGCTCCATATCGGCATGTACGGACACAAGGACATGGGGATCTATCCGAACGGATGGCTGCAACCCTTGTGCAATCTGGCTGCCTATCCGTTCCAGATCTTCCCCTCGGTATTGGGCCGCTGCGATTCGCTGGACCTGCTCAAGCTCTTCAAGAGTGAGATGTTCTACACGGCCTACTTCGGCTCACTTCCGGTTCTCATCGCCTTCATCGCGTTGTGGAAAAAAGACTCGCCCATCCTGACGAGACTCCTGATCGCAGCCGGTCTCCTGCTGCCGCTCACGCCGCTGGTCAGGGTGCTCTATCAACGGTTGTTCATCCTTTTCATCCTCGGCGGCATCATCGCATTCGCCCATTTCATGGAAAACGCGGGACGTGAAACGCGGCTGAGGATTTTCAAGGCC
>JBDSNC010000084.1:0-6099 GCA_039915545.1 Luteolibacter sp. | reverse complement strand
CGCCGCTGGTCACGCGCTTCATGGCGGTGAGCATTCTATCGGAAATGTGCTGGAGCGGGATATCGACGTATTTGGCGACCTTGTCGCACTCGGCGATGGTGGTGATGAGTTCGTCCGACCAATGCGCCGGGTGGGTGTAGAGCAGGCGGACCCAGAAATCGCCTTCGATCTTGTTGATCTCGCGGAGCAGGGTGGAGAGCGATTCGCCGCGGGTGGAATCGACGGGGGAGTTCGGCGTCGGGCGTTTGCCTTCCCACTGGTCCATGCCGAAATAGGTGGTGTCCTGGGAGATGAGGTTGATTTCCTTCACTCCGGATTTCACCAGCGCCTCGACTTCTCTAACGACGGAATCCTGTGTGCGCGACCGGTGCATGCCGCGGATCTTCGGGATGATGCAGAAGGTGCAGGTGTGGTTGCAGCCCTCGGCGATCTTCACGTAGGCGAAATGGTCGGGCGTGAGACGGATGCGCGGCGTGGAGTAGTCCGGGACGTATTGGGGCTTGAGCGTGACGAAGTCGCGCGGATCTTCGGTGGCGGACGGGCCTTCGGTTTTCTGGACTTCGGAGTCGTTCTTCTTTCCTAGCAGGTTCTCGATGATCGGGGCGACCTTGGTGATTTGGTCGAGGCCGATAAAAGCGTCCACTTCCGGCATGATGCCGGGAAGGTCTTTGGCGAAACGTTGTGACAGGCAACCGGCGACGATGATTTTCTGGCGCGCGCGGTCGGGATCGGCGGCGCGGTCGGAAACAGCGCCGAAGATGGCGTCGATGGATTCCTGTTTCGCCATGTCGATGAACGAACAGGTGTTGACGATGAGGACGTCCGCGAGCTCGGGATCCGGTGTGAGCGACATGCCGGCCTGCGCGAGGTGACCGATCATGACTTCGGAGTCGATGAGGTTCTTGGCGCAGCCGAGTGAGATGAGACCGACGGTGGTGGACATGCTTTGGAAATTTGAAATTTGAGATCTCAGATTCGAGATTTAGTACTGCGGAGGCAGGATGAGTTCGTCGCCGACCTGGGGTTTGATCGGGCCGAAGCCGGGAAGGGGATTGGCGATGGCACCCTCGGCGGAAATCTCGGAAACCTTGAGCTGGCCGAGGATGCCGGTCTTGCGGCGGATGGCCAGCACGGTGCCACTCTGCACCTGCTCCGGCATGAGGACGTCGAAAGTGACGAAGCCACCGTATTGGGCGTCCTCGACGTATTCCTTCACGCGGCCCATGAGCAGGGCCTCGCTGATCATGCGGGCGCGGCGGAGTTCTCCGTCGGTTTTCTCAAGATTGCGTTGGTCGCCGAGGAGTTCCTCGCTATCGGCGAGCTTGGCGTCGCGCTTGGCCTTTTCCGCCTCCAACTGTTGGATGGCGGCTTTTCCAGCTTCCATCTGGGCTTTCATCGCCTCGATGTCGGCGGCATTGGAGGAGGGGGTGGCAATGGCGACCGGCGCGGTGCGGAGCGTCTGCAACTGGCGCTCGAGGGCGAGCTTGTCCTGCTCCGCACGCAGTTCGTCCACCTGTTTCTGGAGGCGTGCGAGTTCGTCTGGCGAGGTGTTTTTCACCCCGGTGGTCATGCCCTGCCAGGAAACCGCGAGCGCGCCCAGCAGCAGCGCGACAGTGGCGCCAAGGAGAAGTTTCATCGTGTCCATGGGCGCGAAGTTGGATGGCTGCGGCGCGGATGTCAACGCGGGTGAAAACGGCGTTTTTCAGGCATCCGGGTGGCCCGGAATTACTGCTGGCCGGTCTGCTGGCGGTTGAGCTGGTTTTGCACGGCTTGCGGCAGCGGATTTTTCTGGAGCCACGCTTGGGCGGATATGGGGTCGCGCTCCAGCCAGTTCCCGATGGCGCGGCGGTACATCTGGTTGCGCTGGTTTTCATCGGAAATCCGGGCGATCTGGCTGGCGGCGAGCGAGGGGTCTTCGCCGAACGAATGCCAGACGACGCTCTGCACCACGCGGTCGTTCACGTCGTTGGGGTAACGGTCCAGCATGGAAACGGCGGCTTTCGGGCTCTCCATCGCGACGTTGGCGATCACGCCGCGCAGGGCGTTCGTTCGATTTTCGCCAGCGGGAAGCGCGGCGTAGGAACTGAGCGCTGCCTGCTGGTCCTTTTGCGCCCAGGTCGAGTAAACATCGTCCAACCGGCGCTGCGAGGCCTCGCCCGGATTTGCCAGCAGCCAGGATGCGGTGCCTGCGGGATCGAGGGCGGCGAGCTTGTCGGCGGAACGCATGATCGCGCCGTCTTTCAACGCCGGATCGGTCAGTGCGGCGATCCACGCCTTGGTCGCATCCGCGCCCTGTTGGAGAAGATGCGGCAGGAATGCTTCCAGCCCCTTGCCGCGTTCCTCGCTGCGGGGCATGCTGGCGAGCAACTCGGTGGCGCGTGCCGGATCGGATTCTGCGATGCCGCGGATGATGCCGGGGAGATAGGGATTCGCTCCGTCACCTTCGAAATTTGCCTTCGCCCAGCGGACCGCTGCTTCCGGATCCGCCGATGCCCACGAGCTGAGGATCGTGTCCGTGGCGAAACCCTCGCGTGTGTTGTCCTTCGCGTAAGTCAGCGCTGCCAGCGGGTCGGCTGCGGCCCAGGCGGTGAGCAGCAGGGAATACTCGCCCATCCGGCTGTCCGTCAGGCCCAATTCGCGGAAATGGGCGATTGCTCCTTCGAAATCGCCGGGTCCGAGTTGGTCGATGTAGGCCAGCAGCGCGCGGTTGCGGTCCAGCGCGTTCTCGCCGCGCATGATGGATTCCAGTTTCGCCAGCCGTTCCTTGGTGGTTGTGGCCGCTCCGTGCTCGGGGCGCGTGGTGCGGGTGGATTTTTTACCGTCCGCACCTCCGGCAGTGGCGGATGAGGAAATCGAACGCGACGAACGCGTTTCCGCTGGTGCATCCTGCTTGGCGACCGCCGGAGCGGGCGATGAGACCCGGCCGGCCATGAACCCGCCGGCCCCGATCAGAACAAGGGCCGCGAGGGTGGTGCTGGTGTTGAGTTTCATGGCGTTGTGAGTGGAAATTCAGATTACCACGTTACAACGATTTCGTCTTACAGATTTGTTGAAATATCCGGAGCTCAGATGAAATACAGCAGCGGGTTTTCAGCCGCAAAGAGGCGCAAGAAGACGCAAAATGCCATCAGCTTTCCCGTCTTCCTTGGAAAATCATCGACGAATGCCTGGAAATCCCACCTTTGACTCCCAACCTCTTTTCTCCCCTTTTTGCGTCTTCTTGCGGCTAAAAATCCTCACCCCGCGAAAGCATTCGCCGGCAGCCCTTTCACCCCCAGCCCGCGGATCACCAACAGCCGCCCGCCGTGCTCCTCCACCACCGATTTATGAACGCCGGTGGTCACGTAGAGATCCGCCAGCTCAGGTCCGCCGAACGCGCAGGCCGTCGTTTCCAGACAGGGCAGCTCGATCCGCCGCAATTCCGCGCCGTTTTCCGGACTGAAACAACCCACGCACGCCCCGTGGCAGAACGCGATCCACAGATTTCCCTCCGCATCGATCGTCATCCCGTCCGGCGACGAATCCAGATGCGCCGTGGAAACCACGCTGCGCAAATTCCGCAGATGCCCGTCGCTCTCGTAATCGAACGCCAGCACCTCCTTGCGCGGCGTATCGATGTAGAAAACCGTCTTCCCGTCCGCCGACCAGGCGATGCCGTTCGAATTCGTCACCGGTCCGAACGCCTCGTGCAGCGTCAGGTCCGGATCGAGGCGGTAGAGTTTCGCGTCGCCCGTTTTTTTCACCAGGCTGATCGTCCCTGCGAAAAACCGGCCGTCCGGCGAGCACTTGCCGTCGTTGAAGCGGTTGTCCGGCAGATCCTGTTCCGGGTCCGCCACATGGGTGAGTCCACCCGTTTCCTCATCCAGCAGGGAAATCCCGTGATCTCCCGCGATCACCAATCCGCCGCTCTCGCGCGGCACCACCGTGCCCACCCGCTCGCCCACGTCCCACGATTTTTCACTGCCGTCCGCCGGATCGAACCGATGCACCCGGCGCCCTTCGATGTCCACGTAGTAAAGCGCCCCCTGCCACCACACCGGGCCTTCGCCCCACTGGCTGCGGTGGTTTCCAATCGGTTCGATGCTGATCATGCCCCGAGCCTATCGCCGCCCGCGAACCGGCACCAAGGGAAATTTGAAATGCGGGCCGTCTGAATACAAGGAGTGGCTAACCCATTCGGGGTGGGCAAGCACAGGAATCACAATCCCCGCATTCAGGATGGCCAACCGTCCGTTTCCTGCTAGCTTCCGGGCCATGCGCGACGAGGCTCACAGCGATGTCCTGAAGGTGTGGCTCTATGCCGCGGCTTCGGTGGTGCTGGGCGCGTGGATGACGCCGTTGATCTATAACATGGGCAAGGCGCTGGCGGAGGTGGCCTCGGTGAAGTTCACCAACGGTCCGGTCGATTGGCTCGCGGGCGTCTGCCGGACGACTTCGTTTCCGGGGTTTTTCACCGGCAGCCTGATCTTCGCTGCGGTGCTGCTTTTCCTGCCCTTCGTCGAGTGTCTGCGCGGCGGTCGGGCGCGCGAGGGATCGGCGAAGCGGCCGTGGCGGATCCGTCTGCCGGAAGGCGCGCGGCAGCGGGAGAGCGGCCAGCGGTTGCTGAAAGGCTACAGCCCGCTGCGTTTGGTGCTAAACGGATTCATGGTGGTGACGGGGCTTTTTCTACTGATCGGCGGGGTGCTGATCGTGGCGGGCGTGTTCGAGTGGCGGAGTCCGGAGGGCGGGTTTTTGAAAATGGCGATGCGGGCGGCGCTGTGGGCGTTCGGGCTGGCGGCCTTGCAGGAGCTGCTTTTCCGGGGGATCGCGATGGGGATTTTCCTGCGGGCGATGGGGCCGGCGAAGGCGCTCGGGATGTCGGCGGTGTTTTTTGCGTTGGTGCTTTTCCTGAAGCCGGGGGCCGGCTTGAGCGTGGCGGATCCGGATGGATCGGGCACGGGGTTTGAAATGCTGCACAAGATCCTGGCTGGTTTTTTCCAACTGCGGGTGATGCTCGGGAGTTTCCTTCCGCTGCTCGCGCTGGGCAGTGTGCTGGCCTTCGCCCGCTGGCGGACGGCCTCGCTGTGGCTGCCGATCGGGCTGAACGCGGGCTGGATTTTCGTGAACACCATCATGGCGGCGATCACCGTTTCCACCAGCGCGCCGGACTCGATGATGTGGGTGATTTCCGGAGCCGCGCTGCGCCAGGGGCTGGTCCCGGTGGCGGGCATCCTCATCGCCGGCATCCTCATCGACTACCTGACCGCTCCTGATCCCGATGCACCCGAAGCCTCGTCCTGAACCTCGCGGCTGGCGGAAAATCGCCGCCCGCACGCTGGACCTGCTCTACCCCGCCGCCTGCGCCGTTTGCGGCACCGGCCTCTCCGACGGCCGGGCCTTGTGCGATCCGTGCGACGGTGACCTGCCGCGCCTCGCCGCCCCGTTCTGCGGCCAGTGCGGCGAAGCGTTCGAGGGGAAGATCGAAGGAAATTTCGCCTGCCCGAACTGCCACACGCTGAAATTTTCCTTCGAATTCGCCCGCTCCGCCACCGTCCGCGATGACCGCACTCTGGACATGGTCCACCGCCTGAAATACGGCCGCGAAATCCACCTCGCGAACGAACTCGGCCGCCTCGCTCACGAGTCCTTCGCCGATCCCCGCCTCGCCCCCGCGCTGGACGGTGGTTGGCCGCTGGTCCCGGTGCCGCTCCACCGCAAGCGCGAGCAGAACCGCCATTTCAACCAAGCTGCGGAAATTTCCCGGGTCCTCTCGAAACACACCAGCCTGCCCGTGCTCAAAGGCCTGCTGCGCACGCGATCCACCGAAACCCAAACCCTGCTCACCCGCGCGCAACGTCTCGAAAACCTCCGCGGAGCCTTCGCCCTGACGGATTCCGCCAAGCGCTGGATCGAAAAATCCCCGGAAGGCGCGGTGCTGGTGGACGACGTTTTCACCACCGGCTCCACCGTCGATGAATGCGCGAAAATCCTCCGTCGCGGTGGCTTCGGGAAGATCTTCGTCGTCACCGTGATGCGGGGTTAGACACCCGGAGTGCGCGAAGCTCTGCTCGCGCCAGCGGCAGTTTCAGCTCTGCTGAATGCGGTGCGGAGCTCTTCGGC
>JBDSNC010000035.1:0-9226 GCA_039915545.1 Luteolibacter sp. | reverse complement strand
GGTATGAAGTCACATGGGGGGAGATTCAATTCCAATCAACAGCCCATTCTTGCGGCCGGGCGGTGAAAAAAATCGAATAACAATTAGTCACGGAAAACCCTCGCGGGCAAGGAACAATTGCCTCCGCTGGCTGGTTGGGCGTAAGGGAATCGGCCGTTTGTTAGCCTCTCTCGCCCGGGGTTGTCCGTGAAAACGGCTAACTATCAGGCACTTGGCTTGATCCGGATTTTCATAACCCACTCCGCATATTCTACGGAAATGTTAAATTTTTTTTCGAGCATCATCAGGCCTTCGGGCATAATGCATTTGACGCACTCCAACACCGCCGCCACTTTGACGCTGATGTCTTTTGAAATGAATCGGGCGGCCGCGATCCGCAGGGCTTTGATGAGGCTTTTGCGTGCGTTTTCCACGTCGCCAGCCACTCCACATTCCACCACTTGAGCTTTTGGAATCGCGTGGCAGAGTAATGAAGTGGAATTATCCGCAGGAGCTTCCGGTCGTTGAGCACCGGGAGGAAATCCTTGCGGCCGTGCGAGCCCATCCGGTGGTGGTCGTTGTCAGCGAGACCGGATCGGGGAAAACGACCCAGCTTCCGAAAATGGTCGCCGAAGCGCTTGGCGTCGACGGAGGGCGAATCGGCTGCACCCAGCCGCGGCGGATCGCAGCGGCGAGTGTTTCGAAGCGGGTGGCGGAAGAGCTGAATGTGCCGCTCGGCGATTACGTCGGCTATCAGGTCCGGTTTGAGGACAAGACTTCGCGAGAGACACGTATCAAGTTCATGACCGACGGCATCCTGCTCGCCGAGACGCAGGGAGATCGGGATTTGAAACAATACGAGGCGCTCATCCTCGACGAGGCACACGAGCGCTCGCTGAACATCGATTTCCTGCTAGGCTACGTCCGCCGCCTGCTCGACCGCCGGAAGGATCTGAAACTCGTCATCTCCTCGGCCACGCTCGATGCCGGGTCGTTCTCGGAGTTTTTCACGATCAACGGGGTGCCCGCTCCGGTGATCGAGGCACCCGGACGGATGTTTCCGGTGGCCGAGTTTTTCCTGCCGCCGTTTGACGATGAGGATTTGCCACAGCATGTCGCGCGTGCGGTCGATTATCTCGGCGAGGTCGAGCCCAACGGCGACGTCCTCGTTTTCCTCCCGGGCGAGCGCGAGATCCGTGAGTGCGCCGACGTGCTCGACGGCCGCCAATACCGTGGGACCGAAGTCCTGCCACTCTTCGCACGCCTCGGACTCGGCGACCAGCAGCGCGTTTTCAATCCCGGCAACAAGCGCCGCCTCATCCTCGCCACCAACGTCGCGGAAACCTCGCTAACTATTCCGAGGATCGCCTGCGTGATCGATTCCGGCATCGCCCGGGTGAGCCGATGGAGTCCGGGAAAAGGCGTGCAGCGCCTGCAGATCGAGCCGGTCAGCCAGGCCAGCGCCCGCCAGCGGAAAGGCCGCTGCGGCCGCGTGCGCGATGGCGTCTGCGTCCGTCTCTACGAGGAAACCGAATTCACCGAACGCCCGGAGTTCACCGATCCCGAAATCCGCCGCAGTTCTCTGGCAGGCGTGATCCTGCGGATGAAATCGCTGGGTCTGCCGGAAATCGACCAGTTTCCCTTCCTCGATCCACCCGCACCCAAAGCGGTGTCCGAAGGTTACCGCACGCTGCGCGAGGTCGGCGCGTTGGATAAGGAAAAGCAGCTCACCGACTATGGCCGCCAGATCGCGCGCCTGCCGGTCGATCCGCGCCTCGGGCGAATGCTGATAGAAGCGCGCAAGGAAGGCTGCCTTTCTGAAGTCCTACCGATCGTCGCCGCGCTGGAATCAAACGATCCCCGCGAGCGCCCCGCCGAGAAAACCCGCGAGGCCGATGCCGCGCACGCCCGCTGGAAGGACGGCGACAGTGATTTCGTCAGCATCCTGCGCATGTGGAGCGACCTCGCCCGTTTCCGCGACGAACGTGGCCGGTGGAAACGCAACGCCCTGCGGAAATACTGCGGTGGTGCCTTTCTCAACGCCCGCCGCGCGATGGAGTGGACGAACGTCCGCGACGAACTCGCGGATCTGTTGGAGCGCGAATGGAAACTGAAGATCGGCGAGATCAAGGACGGCATTTCATCACCCGCCGGATACTCCACGCTGCACAAGGCGCTTCTATCAGGAGTGCCGCGGCAATTCGGTTTGTGGGACCGCGAGTCGAAAAGCTACCGCGCGGCGAACGGCGGATTCTTCGCTGTGTTTCCCGGCTCCGGACTCTTTGCTTTGCCGAAACGCTTCGAATGGGTGATGGCGATGGAACTCGTCGAAACCACCCGTCTGTGGGCGCGGCGGGTTGCAAAGATAGAGCCTGAGTGGGTAGAGCAGGTCGCCCCGCATCTGTGCAAGAGCAAATACGGCGAGGCGCACTGGGATGAAATCCAGGGCGCGGTCTATGGCAAGGAAACCGTCATCTGCGGTGGCCTGCCGGTGGTCGCAGGACGGAGGATTCATTACGGCCGCGTGGATCCGAAAGCCGCTAGAAACATTTTCCTGCGCGAAGGCGTGGTTGGCGGCGGTCTGAGAAAACGCTGCGTGTTTCTCGATCACATCAATGAGATGCGCGGTGAGATCGAGGCGATCGAACAGAAACTCCGCAGGCCCGGCGGCTTGTGGAGCGACGAGGCGGTCATCCGGTTTTTCGAAGAGCGGATTCCCGAAGACATCAACACTGCCGCGGCCTTCCACAAGTGGCTGGTGAAAAACGAAGACACGCTGATGTTAGCAGTGGCTGATGTGGTGGATGAGGATTTTGACGACCTCGGGCTCGACGGCTTTCCCGACACGCTCCGTCACGCCGGTGAGGAATACACACTCTACTATCATGCCGCGCAGGGCGAGCGCGACGACGGCGTGACCATCGGAGTGCACGTCGATCAACTGCCGAAATTTCCCGGCTGGCTGCCAGCGTGGGGAGCGGATGGAAACCTCCGCGAACGGGCGGAAATCCTGCTGCGTTCGCTGCCGAAGGACTACCGCAGGATCTGTCAGCCGATCAGTCCCGCAGCGGACAGTTTCGCCGAAGTCTGGAAATTTGCTCCGAAGGACCGTTCGATTTTCCAGGCTCTGTCCGAACACCTGAAGGATCGGAACGGTGCCTATGTTCCTGTTGGCGAATACGACGTGAGCAAACTGCCGGCGGAGCTCGTGACGAAAATCTGGGTCTGCGATGACGATGCTCAGGAACTCGCGATGGGCGACGACGCAGCGCTGTTGAAGCTCCAGCTCGCCGACCGCATGCGCGTGCGTTTCGAAGCCGCTGCGAACGCGGACATCGAGCGCAAGGGCATCAGCACGTGGGACGGCGAAAGCCTGCCGGAGCTGGTCATGACTCCGGGCGGCGCCGCCTATCCGGCGTTGGTGGATGAGGGGAAATCGGTCGGCGTCCGCGCTTTCACGAATGCGGCGGAGGCTGCGGAATCGCACCGCGCGGGTGGTGCAAGGTTGCTCTGGCTGGCGCATCCGGATCAGGTGGCCTACCTGACGAAGAAATTCCCGTTAGGATTGATGGCCAAGGTGGAGATGCCGAGACTCGGCGTCGGCGGAACCTCGCTGAATGATCTGATCCTGCTCGCCGCCGAGGGGGCTGCGGGTGGGGCTTTTCCACGGTCGCCGGATGAATTCAATACTCTCACAGAAAAAGCGAGGGGTCGCTGGTATGAAGCCGCCGCGACCATCGGCAAGGCGATGGATGAGATTTTCGAAATCCTGCCGGAGATCAAGCGTTGGATCTCCGCGAACCGGAAGGACCGCAACTTCGGTGAGATCGCGGAGGATCTGGAGGAGCAACTGACATGGCTCTTCCGCGGCAACTTTGCCTGGCGCGCGGGCTTCAACGGTTTTCGCGAGTATCCGCGCCGGCTGCGGGCGATCCGCTCCCGGTTAGGGCGGCTGGCGTCGCTGCCGATCGTGAAGGATCTGGAAAAAATGGACCGCTTCCGGCGTCTGTGGGTTCCGTGGTTCCAACGTCACACCGCCGATACGGAGAACCCGACGCACTGGCCGGTCGGCTGGGCGCTGGAGGAATACCGCATCTCACTTTTCGCCCCCGATGTATCCGTGTTAGGGAAAGTGTCGGAGAAGAGGATCGAGGAGATGGTGGGCAGGATTTAGATGCCGTAGTCCACGGCTCAGTCCTTCAATTCGCGGATCCAGATGTTGCGGAAGCGCACGGGGTTGCCGTGGTCCTGGAGGGCGAACGGGAGCTTGTCCGGGTGGGCCTTGTATTCGGAAGCGGCGTGGGGCCCCATCCAGCCAGTGCCGCCGCTGACGACGGTGTGATCCTGAACGAGCACGCCGTTGTGCAGCACGGTGAAGGTGGCGCGGCGGGTGACTTTGCCGGATTCATCAAAGGTCGGGCGGTGGAAAACGATGTCGTAGCTCTGCCATTCCCCGGGTTTGCGGCAGACGTTGACCAGCGGCTTGCTCCGGCCGTAGATCGCGCCTGCCTGACCGTCGGCGTAGGTGGTGTTTTCGTAGTTGTTGAGAACCTGCACTTCGTAAGTGTTCATGAGAAACACGCCGCTGTTGCCGCGTCCCTGGCCATCTCCCTCGACCTTGGTCGGTGAGGCCCACTCGACGTGGAGCTGGCAGGAGCCGAAGCTTTGTTTCGTCTGGATGTAACCCGCTCCCTTGACGGACTCGAGCGCGCCATCGACCATTTTCCAACCGCTGGCATTGCCTTTGGTATCGGTCCAGTTTTCGGTAACCGCTTTTTCAGTGCCATCGAACAGAACGATCGCATCCGCAGGCGCGGCGAAGAACGCGGCAGGATTGCCCGGGGCGACGATCGGGGGAGCGGGCTGCTTGGTGGTGTCGAGTTCGTGCACCTTGATGCCGTCGATGTACATGTAGAGCACGTCCTTGCCGTCGGCGTCCTTTTTCGTCTCGGTGGTGATGACCGGTTTGCTGAGGTCTTCCCCGCCGTGGCAGACGAGAGTGGTGGCGGTGAGCGCGAGGGCGGCGAGGGCCGGGTGGATAATGGAGTTTTTCATCGTGGGTGGGATTGGTTTGTCGGGGTTTGTTGGTATAGGAAAAACATGTTCAGCCGCAGGCGATGCGACAAGGATTTCTTCGTTGACGGTGGTTCAGCGGGGATGCCAGCCGGGTGGGACCTCGGTGGCGAGTTTCCGCCAGGCTGCGTCACCGCTCACTCCGGCGGCTGCGGCGTCGAAGGATTTGAATCCAATCCTCGCCGGGGTTGAGGGATCTTTGAAACGGAAATCGCCTGCAGCGGGATCGACGAAACCGGGATCGGCGATGAGGGAGTGCGGGTCGTGGCCGGCTTTCTGCCAGTCGGCGAAATTTTTCCCGAAACAATCGACCTCGCCGCCATCGGTGCGCCAGTAGAGGTTGGTGTCGGATTCAAAGCGGCCGTTGCCATTCGCACCGCCGCTCCACAGGCGGCCTTTTTCCCAGAGCACGATGTTGTTGGAAAAGGTGAACGACAGGTGGTCCTCGGGCCGGGTGAACTGGAGCTGCTGGTCGCGGGCGAAGGCGAAGATATTGTTGCGGATGATGTTTTCCCGGCCGTAGTGCTGGTGATAGCCGCCGGTGGTGGTTCGGTAGACGAGGTTGTTCTCCATCAGGATGCCGGTGCTGCCCTCGTCGTTGTAGAGCCCCCAGCCGCCGTAGTCGTAGGAGACGATGTCGTGGATGCGGTTGTTCCGCAGGACGGTGCCTTCGGACGGGCCGAGGGTGTAGATCCCGCCCATGTCGCTGAGCAGTCCGTTGCCGATTTGGTGGATGTGGTTGAAGTCGATCCGGTTGCGCTTCGCCTCGCTTGCCGCGTATCCCCAGCGCCATCCGATAGAGACGCCGGTGTAGGGGAAATGGCTGATTTCGTTGTGTTCCACGATGTTGTCTCCGCTGTGGCCGATCCATAGGCCGACCGCGCAGGGGAAGACCTTGCCTCCGTCACGGACGATGCAGTTTTCCACCGTGTTGGCACCGGTCGCGCGGCCTTCGAGGACGCTGCCGATCCTGATTCCGCCGGCTCCGAGATCATGGAGATAACATCCGGAAACACGGTTGTCGCGACAGCCTTCGCGGAACCAGATGCCGTAGATGCCGGTGTGCGCCACCTCGCAATTGATGATGGTTAGTTCTTCCGCGTGATCGACCTGGATCACCGCCTCGATCGGAGCCGCGGCTTGGGATGGCTCGAAACCGGCTTCCGGGCAGATCCAGCCCGCGTGTTGGAATGAAATGCCGCGGATTTCCACGTTCCGCACCTTGGCTTCGGGAGTTCCGCGGATGATCAGGAGTTTTTCCAACGATGGGGCGGTCGCGATGGCAGTGACCGGGTCCTCGCCGGGACGCGGGCGGTATGCCAGCACTCCATCAGGTGACAGGAACCACTCGCCGGGTTCGTCCATTCCTGCTTCGAGGTTTTCGAAAGCCAGCCCGCTTTTCGCATCCCAGCGGTTCCAGGATTTCATCGGCGCACCGACAGTGGAGAAGGTGGTGGCTCCGACCTTTTCGATGAAGCGGCGGGTGTTGTCCCATTTGTGATAGGCGAGAAATTGCACCCTCGCCAAGGCGTCGGGTTTCAACCCGTGCAGCCAGCGGAGCGCGTCGTCGCCGAGGGTGATGGTTTGCCGGGCCCGTCCTTCGGAATTTTCCTCCGTGATACCCGTCATCCGGAAGAATCCGGTGTCCGGTTCACGCGATCTAACTGCCGGACGGCCGTTCACCCACAGTTGTTCGAACGCGGGACCTGCGACCTTTGTTTCCCAGCAGCCATCGGCCCGGAGATGGAATCCGTCGATTTTCCGGCCACCCGAAATCACCGGTGAGGACCCTGCGGCGGCGGTCAGTCTGGTATGGGAGTCGTCCGGGCCCAATATCAAGGGAGCGGTGAGCCGGTGCACTCCCGGGGCGAGGACGATTTCCACGACCTCCGTGGGTTTTTCCCGGTGGATCCTTCGTGATTGCGCAAAGGCGGCCGCGAGATCATCGCCCTCCGCGACCTTGATGCCCGTCGCAGCGCCAAGCCAGCCAACGCTGAAAAAAAACAATGCAACCACCTTTCGACACATCGCCCACAATACCCGGGCGGTGCCGCGTTCCTTTCAGTCCGTGGGAGGCCTGCGGAGCCTCAGCCTTTCATTTCGTGCGGATGCTTCGTCAGGTGTGACTCGAGAAGCTGCTGCCGGTGGCGTTGTAGCTCCTCGGTCTTGTGCTGCTTGTGCATCTGCTGTTGGGCCTGCTGCTTGCGTTTCGCTTTTGGATTCTTGTCGCTCATGGCAGTGGAGGTTGGAATTTTCCGCCGGGGTGACAGGCATGGCGAATGGCGGCAATCGCCAGCGGGAAATCATGGATTCCACCCCAAGCTCGACGCAAAATCACGATTCCGCCACTGGAAAATATTCCGCAACAGAGGCGGATCAGTTGCTTGGGATATCAGGGAGGCGGATGCGGTAGAACATCCGTGGCTTCAGCGGTTCGGTGCTGAGCGGGTCTCTGGCATCGTGGAACTCAACAGTCCCGCCCGCGGCATACCAACCGCTGTCGATGACTTCCCAAGTGACGAGATCCTCGGAGCGCTCGAAGAAATAGTAGCCCTCTGCGGCGGCGATCGTACTAACGGTGGCGTTTCCGGCGTTGACGGTGAGCGAAGGTGTGGGAATTTCTTCCACCGGCGGGGGAATGACGACGGAGGACGCAGACGCGGATGGCTGCGGGTTCACCCGAACATTGTCCAACAGCAGGTCGAGGCCGATGGTGGCGGTCGACTGGTCGCGGAAGGTGAGGATCGTGGAGGCGCTGTCCGCCGTGAAGCTGAAACTTTGCGCGGCCCAGGTGAACGCTCCGCCGCCGGTGCCGGTCAGGTTGACGGAGCGGCTTAGCAGGCTGGCGGAGCCTTTGACCGTGACCAGCAGCGACTGCGGATCCGTGGTGTAGGAGAAGACGCCGGCGTCGAATGCCAGCGTGTAGGTTTTGCCGACCGTGGTGGCGAAGGTCTGGGAGAGCACCGCGTTGGGCGTCAGGTTCTGACCGTTGAAGGCGACGACCTTCGTGCCGTCGGTGGCCGGATAGAATTCGATCGACTGGTTGCCGGTGGTGGTCCAACCGCTGAAGTTGGATTCGAAACTCGGATTGACCAGGATGCCTGCGGAGACTTCGGTGACGCTGATGGTGACGGTGGCGGTGTTGGAGTTCAGAGCCGAGTCACTCGCATGATAGGTGAACGAGTCGCCTCCGACGAAGCCGGTGGCGGGAGTGTAGGTGAAGCCCCCGTTAGGATTCAGGACAAGCGTGCCGTGAGCCGGGCCGGAATCGAGAACGGCGGTCAGCGCGTCGGACTGCGGGTCGGTGTCGTTGGTCAGAACTCCCATGGTGGGAATTACGAGTGCCGTGTTCTTGTTGACCGAATAGGAATCGCCGGCGGCGACGGGTGCGGAGTTCGGGAAGGCGGGCGGCCCACCTATGCGGATGTTATCGAGCAGAAGGTCCAGCCCGATGGTGGTGGTGGAGCGGTCCTTGAATGTGATGGTGGCGGTGGAACTGCCGGCGACGAAAGTGTAGCTCTTGGAAGTCCATTCAATGGAGCCATTGCCACCGCCCTGAAGAGTGATCGTTTGTGAAAGGAGGCTGCCCGGGCCGGCGATCTTCACTTCCAGCACCTGATTCTTCTTCACGTAGGAAAGGATGCCTGCGTCAAACGACAAGGTGTAGGTTTGTCCGGAGACAGTAGCGAAAGTCTGGGAAAGCACACCATTGGCGGCGAGGTTGTTGCCGTTGAAAGCGACGAGTTTCCTGCCATCGGTCGTCGGATAGGTGGCGATGGCCTGGTTTCCGCTTTTTGTCCATGCGGTGTAGTCGGATTCGAAACTGCCGTTGACCAGGACGTTGGTGACCGGTGCGTTGACGGTGATGCTCACGGTCGCGACGTTGGAATTCAGGCTGCCGTCGTTGGCGCGGTAGGTGAAGGAATCGGGACCGGTGTGGTCGGTGGCCGGAGTGTAGGTGAAGCTGCCGTTAGCGCTCAGGGTGAGGCTACCGTGGGTGGGGCCGGCGCTGAGAACAGCGGTGAGCGGATTGGACTGGGCATCGGTGTCGTTTGTCAGAACACCAGCCGCCGAGACGACGAGCATGGAGTTCTTGTTGATCGAGTAGGAGTCGTCCAATGCGACCGGCGCGGTGTTGACCGCGTTGACGGTGATGCTGACGGTCGCGATGTTG
>JBDSNC010000269.1:0-58011 GCA_039915545.1 Luteolibacter sp. | reverse complement strand
GCAAGGCCACCGGCGTTTCCCTCGCCAAGCTTGCCGCGAAAGTCATGGTCGGCGAAAAACTGAAGGACATGGGCTACACCCAGACCATCGTCCCGCCGCATTTCTCCGTGAAGGAAGCCGTCTTCCCATGGAACCGCTTCCCCGGCATCGACATCGTTCTCGGCCCGGAAATGAAATCCACCGGCGAGGTCATGGGCATCGACGCCGATTGGGGCATGGCCTACGCCAAAGCACAGATTTCCGCCTTCAACCCGCTTCCGACCGACGGCAACGTCTTCCTCTCCGTCTCGGACCGCGACAAGGACCGCGCCGTCAATGTCGCCCGCGATCTCGCCGATCTCGGCTTCAAAATCTACTCCACCGGCGGCACCCACGCTCGCCTCACCGCGGAAGGCATCCCGAGTAACCGCGTTTACAAGGTCCTCGAACAAGCTCGCCCGAACGTGATCGACATGATGAAAAACGGCGAAATCCATTTCATCATCAACACTCCGTCCACCCACGAATCCCGTGCCGACGAGATCCTGATCCGCTCTACCGCCATCGCCCAGAAAATCTCCCACGCCACCAACCTCTCCGCCGCCGAAGCTTCCGTGAAGGCCATGCGGTCGTTGAAGACCAAGGAATTCACGGTGAAGAGCATTCAGGAGTATCACGCTTGATGGCAGGGGTGCCTGCTGGACGCCTCCAGTACCGATGTTCCTATGGCGATGGCTGTGCCGCTTGTTCCGGATGCCCTATTCCACTTAGAGCCTCCTCCATCCGGCTTTCGATTTCTTCCGGCGGTAAGTCCATTGTTTCGAGCAGCGATTGGTAACTGCCTGCAATTGTTTCATTTTCGCGGTGCGAATATCCATTCTGTCGCTGGTAGTTGGCGAGGATGTTGACGGCCTCTTTCATGAGCGGCTCCGCTTCTTCAAAGCGTTTGTTTTCCGCAAGTAGCGCAGATAAGTTGCCAAGCCGAACAGCGACTGTCGGATGGTTGTTGCCGAAAGCAGACCGGTCGATGCGCAGGGCATCCCGCATCATGGGTTCGGCTTCGTCCAATCGATTGGTCACCTCGAGAAGCAGTGCGAGGTTGTTGAGCCGAATGGCGATTCTGGGATGATCATCGCCGAAAGCGAACCGGTCGATGCGCAGGGCATCCCGCATCATGGGTTCGGCTTCGTTGAAACGACGAGTTGCCTCGAGTAGCTGTGCAAGGTTACTTAGTTGAGTTGCTATATTGGGATGATCGTCACCAAACGCTGCCCGGTCGATGCGTAGTCCCTCGCGCATCATAAGTTCCGCCTCGTCGAGCCGGGTGGTATCGTGAAGAATCTGTGCTATGTTGTTGAGGTCGGTGGCAACTTTTGGATGATCATCGCCAAAGGTGGCATGATCGATGCGCAGGGCATCGCGCATCATGAGTTCGGCCTCATGGAGACGATTGGTGTCATGAAGAATTTGCGCGAGATTGTTCAGGTAAATGGCAACCTCGGGATGATCATCTCCAAATGTGTCTTTGGCAATTCGCAGGGCGTCGCGCATCATGGGTTCCGCCTCTTTTAGTCGGTTGGTTTCATATAGTAGCTGAGCGAGATTGTTGAGAATACCGCTGTGCAAAGAAAAAGAGTTCGAAGGAACCTCGCGCAGTGCTTTCCGGAGAAGTTCTTCGGCCTCGGCGAATCGGGCGAGATCCAACAACAACATTGCTAGGCGGTTGCGAAGCTTAGCCCGTCCGTTTGGAGCCTCCACGTGTTCCAATTCGTCCATCAGAAACGCTATCTTGGTTTCGGACCATGTTTTATAGGATAAGGAATTACTGAGTTCGTGAAGCTTCTCGCCAAACGCCTCGAGTTGGCCATCCCGGTGCAGATCCCAGCAGTGAATCATTTCCTCGATCTCCCCGAGGTAGTCGGCATGCCTCGGGTCGCCATCCAATAACAGGCATTCCTGTAGGTATTCCGTAGCCTCCTCCTTTTTCCCGAGAGTGTTCACCCGCCCGGCCAGTTCGAGCTTGGAACGGCGACGCTCCTCAACCGAACCGACATCGGAAAGATAATCCAGAGAGGCTAGCGCATCCGCTTCACTCCGCGCGGTGAGTTCGGCCCGCTTGCGATTGCGCGCTTCAATGCTGGGATAAAATAAAGCGAAGAAATCGAGCAGGAATGGCAGCCGTTTTCTCGCTGAGCGCGAAACGTTCATGGCGAGCCAGATGTCGAAGAAACCTTCCCTAATTGTGTAGAGCCGTGAACGTTTGTCATCGGGGTTGGTATGCACCCGAAGGTATTGGGCGTCGGTCAGCCGTTTCAGAAGATTCGAAGTCTGGTTCTGGGGAAGGCGCATCCGGGAGGCGATTTCCATCGGCGTTTTCCGCATGTCCCGCATCCTTGCCATGGTTTCCAGCAAGGCCCGCTCCTGTGGGGCGAGTTCGTTGAGCCGGTCCTGATAGAACGGGGTGATCCGGTCGAGGAGGATTTCGAGCTGCTGGCGGACCTTGGTGATGGAATCGTGGGCGATCAGCTCATAGAGCATGACGGTGAGACGCGGGCTTCCGGCGGTCATGCGATAGAGTGCGATGAGTTTCGGGCGGAGCGAGGCGAAGTCGTCGATCAGATCCTGCCGTTTTTCCCATTCCAGATTCCTGTGGATCAGGGCGATGGTGTCTTCCTCGCTCAAATGGTCGAGAATCTGGGTATCGAAGAAGTCGTAGAACGGCTCGTCCACGCTGGTGATCGCATCGAAGTGGATCGGGGAGGTGGAGATCAGCAGGCAGCCGTTCGGATCCATGAAAAATTTCCTCAGGGCGCCGATGTCCTTTTTGTTCTTGATCTGGCGGGTGAAGAGTTCGTTGAGGTTTTCCAGCATCACCAGCGTGGTCCGCTGGTGGGCTTCATTGGCGCGCCGGATGGCCGGGACCAAGGTGTCGATGATGCGTGTGTCCTCCTCCTCGGTTTGAAGAGCTTGATAGAGATCCTCCCACTCGGTTTCTTCCGGAGCCGCTTCGCGCAGGATGTCGCAGAGTCCCAGCAGGAAATCCGCAAATGAAAGGGTCCGGTGGGATTCCTCGGGAAAGCGAGCGACGAGATAGGATTTTTTTAGCTCAGGATCGTCGGCGATTCCGTCCTCAATCAGAGAAAGCAAATGGGATTTCCCGATTCCACGTGGACCGATGAATAGGAAATGATGTTTGGATTTCTTCGTCGCCGACGTCCGAAGAACTTCCAGGGTGTCATCGACGATCGGCTGACGGGCCACCGTGATGAAGCGCCGATGCGCGGGAGTGGTCAGGATCTGCCTATAATGTCCGAGCGGTGTCGGAGCGGGAGTTGACTCATGCATAATATTTTTTCCACCAGGATTTCAGGATGCCGGACGCGAAGTCGAATTGGTCTTCGGTGATCTCTTCGATGTAGAAGTCGTTGGCGAGGTCGCGAAGGAGTTGGTTGAAGGCCTGCTTGGACTCGTGAGGTAGAAGCGATTGGCCGGCGCTGTTGAGATGGCGCTCGAACTCAGAATTCAAGCCACGCCGGGAAATGCCGTCTGCCGAGAGACTTAGTTTGCCGAGGATGGTGTGGGCGGCGGAAAGGCCAGGCTCTTGATAGTATTCCCGAAGCCGAGAATAGTAATGTTGAAGCCGATCTTGCGCGGCACTGCTCCGGACCAGCCGTTCGAAGGCCGCAATCACGTCGGCTTCTTCCAATGGCCTTTCTTTGTCGTTTGCCTTTTTCCACTCGCGGAAAAGATCCTGAGTGAGCATCTGCATGAACAATGGAATCGGCCGACCAAGGACGCCCGCAACCGCTGCCGGAACTTTGGGAGCAAAAGGAACTCCCCGTGATTTCAACATGGTGAAGACGAAATTTTCCACCTGCCCCTCACTCAGAACCGGCAAGGTGAGGTCTTCCAGATCGTTGATCAAGTCCACCATTCCGACCGAATCAAGGGTGGAGGAAAGATTTACCGAGCCACCCACGAGCCACCGGATGGGATCGCTTTTGGGATTTGGATCGAGCCGCTGGGACCGGAACCAAGCGAGAAACGGTTGCAGGAATTCAGGATGATCTCTGCGCATGTTGAGCAGCATATCCGGCAGCTCGTCGATCACGATGAGCATGGGTTGGCCGTGCGCACGGAGCCGGTCCAGAAGGGTTTCACCGTGCTTTCTCCAGTTTTCCTGCCACTTTGGATCACTGTCCCGCAATGCCACTTTGAATTCCGATGCGCCGATGGATTCGATCTTATCGAAGGCGCTTTTTACCAAGGTCCAGCCAGTAGATAGCGTGTCGCGGAGCAGTTTTGGGTGTTCGTCGTGAAAGCGGGCAAGGATGGCCAGAAAGAAGTCCGCTGGATGATTGAGATCCTGAACATTTTCCTTCAGGACCAAAAATCCATTTTGCGGATGATGGAGTAAATGGTCCATCACGCTTGTCTTACCGGTCCTGCGCGGTGCGGTGAGCAGGACATGGTTGCGCGCCAGCGTTTCCCAAAGGAGGGAAAGAAATTCTTCACGATAACGAAGATCAGTGTGATCGACCGGAGCTCCGGTGTAGAATTCTGGGGGTGCCACTTGTTTTACATTCATAACGATGCACACCAATAGTGGTGTTTATAATATTGTCCACCAAAAATGCAGCGCACCGATTCAGATGCAAACTTTTATCCAGCTAAGAGAGCGCCGACGATATACTGATCCGCTCCACCGCCATTGCCCAGAAGATCTCCCACGCCACCAACCTTTCCGCCGCCGAAGCGTCCGTGAAGGCCATGCGGTCTTTGGAGACCAAGGAGTTCACGGTGAAGAGCATCCAGGAGTATCACGCTTGAGGTGACGTAGAGCCGTTTCCGGAGATTGGAGATCGGTGACTTAGTCATCTTGACATCATTTCGATTAGCATCATGATGCGTCCATGAGAACGACCGTGACTTTGGACCGGGATGTCGAGCGCGTCTTGCGTGAAACTGCCGTGCGCACCCACACGCCGTTCAAGAAGGTTCTCAATGACACCCTGCGTGCCGGCATTGAGCAGTCCACGGGCATGGGACAGCCGGAGCCGTTTGTTTTGAAGGCCCGCCCGATGGGCCTGCGGGCCGGGCATGATCCAGCCGGTTTCAACCAATTGGCCGATGAATTGGAGGCGGAGGCGTTTCTCGAAACCACCCGCAAACTCATGGAGCGCCGCCAATGATCCTACCGGACGCCAACCTGTTGCTTTACGCCTACGATCAAAGCAGCCCGTTTCACCCCAAGGCTGCGGTATGGTGTGAAAAAATCATGAGCAGCTCCAGTCCGGTGATCCTGCTGCCGGTGGTGGTTTTCGGTTTCGTGAGGATTTCCACCCATCCGCGGATATTCACCGATCCGCTGTCGGTGGCCGAGGCATCCTCCCACGTCCGTTCGTGGCTGGGCCGGAAACAGGTGCGCCTGCATGACATGCTGCTGGACGATGTGGAATCCGCACTCACGCTGCTGGGATCCGCCGGAACCGCAGGAAACCTGACCACCGACGCGCAAATCGCTGCCGTAGCGCTCCGCTTGGATGCCGAAGTTCACACAGCGGATCTGGATTTCGGCAGGTTTGCGGGAGTGCGTTTCAACAATCCGCTGGTTTGAAGATCGGCTCTTGGTATATCGGAACCGCGAAACGACCCGACAAGTTCCATGACACAGGTAAACAAACCCACCGGCGAAACATCCCGCATGGCCCCCCACCGTCGTCTTGCAAGCGCCGTCGCTTTATTGGTCCTGACCATCGCGGCGCAGGCCGGGGACTTCATCCGCGTCGATGAGGATGATTCAGCAGCCCGGCTCCAGACTGCTGTCACGCGTTACGAGAAAAAGGGTGCGTCCGTTGAGCTGATCGGCGCCGTCCACATCGCGGACAAGGCGTATTACGAAAAACTCACCACCCGTTTCGCAGGCTACGATGCCCTGCTCTTCGAAATGATAGGCGGCGAGAAATACGCGGCTCATGAAAAGCCGGCCGTCGATCCCGAGGCACCCGCCAAAAAGGAAAAGGACCTTTCCGGGCTCCATCAGATTTACGGGATGATCTCCCACTACCTTGATCTCACGGGCCAGACCGACTGCATCGACTACACCACGAAAAACTTCGTCCACGCCGATCTCACCAACGCCGAGTTCAACCAGATGCAAACCGAACGCGGCGAATCCATCCTCGGCTTCGCCATGAAAGCCGCCAAAACCGACACCAAGGAAGCGCCCCAGCCCGACACCTCCGGCCTGCTCAAAGCCATGGTTTCCGGCCGTCCGAACCTCGTGAAACTGGAGATCATCCATACTCTCGGCCATGGCGATGACCAGATCGCCGCCTTCGCCGGGCAGAGCGTCATCATCACAGACCGCAACCAGCGCTGCCTCGAAGTCATGAACCGCGAGCTCGCCGCCGGTCACAAGAAACTCGGTATCTTTTACGGTGCCGCCCATTTCCCCGACATGGAAAAACGCCTGCTCGCAGAAGGCTTCCACCGCACGAAACAGGAATGGCTCACCGCTTGGGACATTCCGAAAGCCGTCGTCGTTCCATAGGGTAGCTGGAGCATCTTGCGCCAGGCCGTTGTGGAGGCGTCTCGCCTCCAGCACTATTTACCGTCCCTTTACGGACGTCCCGCTCCCTCCGTGATAGAACCGTGGCTGTCATGAAAACCACAGCCCTCCTCTTCATCCTTCCGCTTGTCGCCCTCGCCGCCGAGCCCCAAAACCCACAGATCAACTACCCGGCCTTCGTCGGCATCACCAAGAACCTTGAATCCACCCGCGAGGCGCATCGTGTGAGTGAGGAAAAATTCATCGAAATGGCAGCCGAACCGGGCACAGTCATCCTTGATGCCCGCAGCAAGGACAAGTTCGACAACATCCACATCAAAGGTGCCATCCACCTCGCCTTCACCGATTTCACCGACGAGGCCCTGCTAAAAGCCATTCCCGACAAAACCACCCGCATCCTCATCTACTGCAATAACAACTTCAAAAACGAGCCCGCCAACTTCGCGTCGAAAGGGTTCAGTGTCGCCCTCAACATCCAGACCTTCATCAACCTCCACACCTACGGCTACAAGAACGTCTACGAACTTGCCCCGCTCCTCGACGTCAAAACCACGCGCATCCAATTTGAAGGATCGACTTTGAAATAGCCCGCGAGGAAAGTGGTTGCTGCGTCTCGCAGCAACGTTTTCCCATGAACATCTCTACTGCGGCGAGACGCCGCAACCACCCTCCCACCTCATGTCGGAAACCACCATCCTCGTCATCGAAGACGACCCCGCCATCCGCCGCGGCCTCGTCGATGTCCTGGAATACGCCGGCTACAAAACCCTCGAAGCCGCCGACGGCCACGCGGGCATGGACCTCGCGCTCAAGGCGAACTACCGCCTGCTCCTGCTCGACCTCGTCATGCCCGGCCCGTCCGGATTCGAGATTCTCGAAGCCATCAAACGCAAGCGCCCCGGCCAGGCCGTCATCATTCTATCAGCACGCGGCGAGGAAAACGACCGCGTCCGCGGCCTTGTCACCGGGGCCGATGACTACGTTGTGAAACCCTTCAGCATGAAAGAGCTGTTAGCACGCGTCGATGCCGTGCTCCGCCGCACCTGCGAGCGCGGCGCACCCGCCGACCAGCGTCCGCTCCCCGGCGGCACGGTTGATTTCAAGGAAAGCACCCTCGCTTTCACCGACGGCCGCCGCGAGGAGCTATCAGAACGCGAGGGGGAGCTGCTCCGCTACCTGCTCGATTCCCAGGGCCGTATCGTCAGCCGCGAGGAAATCCTGCGCCACCTCTGGGGCCTTGATCCCGACCGCACCGAGACCCGCACCATCGACATGCACATCATGCACCTCCGCGCCAAGCTCGGTGACAAGGACCAATCCCTCCTCGCCACCGTGCGTGGCAAAGGTTACCGTTGGACCGCATGAACCGACCCCACCAACCTCTTCCAAGGGGCATGGACGTCTCGTCCATGATGCGAACGGACGAGACGTCCCTTCCCCCTATCAAGCCCTTCAGGAGTGCGGCACGCTCTGCTGCCGCCCGGCGGAGGATGGATGCTCTGCTCCATGTGGTGCGGAGCTCTTCCTCTTCCCCATTCGCTTTCACCACCGCAAAGAGCTCCGCACCCCATCCAGCAGAGCTGGACCTGCCATCGGCGCGAGCAGAGCATCGCGCACTCCGGACCCCCACCGCATGAAAATCGCCCGCGGTGTTTGTATCTGGTTTCCCCTCGCTCTCTGCGGCGTGATGGTGTTAGGGGCCATGACCTGGCTCACGCGCGGAGTGCTGGCTTCGGAAAAGGAACGCGCCATTGCCGAGGCCCGCGCCGATCTCGAAGAACGCACCCGCCTCGCCCTTTGGCGCATGGATGCTGTCGGCGCGGCCATCGTGTTAGGTGAAAACCGTCATCCACCGGCGGACTACGAATCCAGCGCGGAGACATTTTTAACGATAATCGATCCGGCCGTGAAACTGCATTTCGAAGTCAGGCAGTTTGGAAAACTCACCTCGCCCGAAGGAACCGCGCGGACGGGAAATTTCGATACCCTGCGGAAACTGCTCAACACCAATCCACTTCCCGGCAACGAGTGGTCGCTCCTCACCTGCGCCGCCGAAGCGGGAGAAACCGCATGGAAATCCGTGCCCAAGGAGGCGTTGAAATCCCAAGGGGACAACACCTTCATCCGCCAGCAGAAAGGCGGGCCTCAGGCCCGCAACGATGGTGCCTATCAGAATAATTTCAACGGCACCGAACGCGCCCAACGCGCGAAGACCGTAGAGGAAACCGTCAACAATTCGGTCCAACAGCTCGATCAGAAACAATCCTTCGACATTGCCCCCACAGCGGAAATCACCGAACTCGGCACCATGCGCGCTGTCTGGGTGGGCGGCGATCTGTTCCTGCTCCGGCAGATCACGGCCAAGGTCGGAGGAAATCTGGAAAAGCGCGTGCAGGGCGCATGGCTCGACCACGCCGCCCTCAGACAGCGTCTGCTCGCCGAAGTGAAGGACCTGCTTCCCACCTCCGAACTCACCTCCATCCCGGATTCCCCTGCCGATGATCCGCTGGCGCTGGTTTCCTTCCCGTTTCACCTCAAAAGGAACGAAACCTCCCCCGCTCCGTCCGCCTCCATCAGCGGCCCCCTGCTCGTCGGCTGGATCGCAGTCCTGCTCGCGCTTCTCACCGCCTCGCTGCTCGTCCACGGCGTCATGCGCCTCAGCGAGCGGCGTGCCTCGTTCGTATCCGCCGTCACCCACGAACTCCGCACTCCGCTAACAACATTCCGGCTTTACTCCGACATGCTCGAAAGCGGCGCGGTGAAACCCGAAAAACGCGGTGACTACCTGCGCGTGCTCTCCCGCGAGGCCGACCGGCTTTCCCACCTGGTGGAAAACGTGCTCGCCTTCTCGAAAATCGAACGCGGCAGCGCCCGTGCCAGCGTGCGCGAGCTGGCCACCGCCGATTTGTTAGCGCCGATGCGCGAGCGCCTCGAAGCCCGCCTGGCCACCGCCGGGCTGGCCTTGGAAATGGATCTGGAAACGCCCGCCGCCGCCACGCTGGTGAAGGTGGATTCCGCCGCCGTGGAGCACATCCTTTTCAACCTCATCGACAACGCTGCGAAATACGCATCATCAGGCGAACCGCCGCTGGTGGAAATCCGCGCGAATGCCGGTCCTAACGGCGTGGAAATCCTCGTCAGCGATCATGGCCCCGGTATTCCGCCCGCCGAACGCGGCCGCATTTTCCGCGCGTTCCACAAATCCGCCAGAGAAGCCGCCGAAAGCAAACCCGGCGTCGGCCTCGGCCTCGCTCTCTCCCGCCGCCTCGCCCGTGAACAAGGCGGCGAACTCGAATGCGGCGGATCTGACAGAGGCGCGTGTTTCATCCTGCGGCTGCCGCGCGTGTGACGAAATGGGCCGTATATGAGAAACAAGGCATCACCCCCACTTCCATCCGGGCCTCCTGACGAGTCGAATTACAAACGAAGAAGCGCTCGGCTGGTTTTTTCATCAGGGCGGAATGGAAGATTCCTGAATATTGTAATAACACCCCCAGTCCAAGCCGGGCTATTTGCCTGATCCGCGTTCCGGTGGCTGAAAATCGTGAGGATTTGAGGAGACATCCGGCGTTTGTTCTGAAAGAAATAGTTAGTTCTAACCAAAGCCATGATCCCCCGCCCGCTCATTTTCGCCCTGACGCCTGTTTTCGTGATGTCAGCCGCCGCGCAGGAAGCCCCGCCGGAGAAGGCATTGAAGTATCACGAGGCGCTTCTGAAGCGGCCGCAGAACGCGGCGTTGTTCGACCGGTTTTTCGGCGCGTGGATCGACGAGCAGCCGGTGGAGACGCTGGACGCGTTCCTGGTTTCCCGGGCGGAGAAGAACGGCGGGCAGGAGTGGTCGGTGCTCGCGCGATACCAGCTCCGGCGCGGGCAGGAGGACAATGCGCTGGCTTCGTTCGCGAAGGCGATCGATGCGGTGCCGGATGATCCGGCGCTGCCGATGGAGCGGGCGAAGATCCGTCTGCGGCGGATGGAATTTGAGGCCGCGCGGGCGGATCTGGCGAAAGTGGCGGCCGGCAAGGACGAGGCGCTCGCGTTGGAGGCGGCCAAGCTGACGGGGAAATCCTGGCTGCGCGAGGGCAAGTCCGAGGAGGCGGTGAAGGCGTGGGACGCGCTGCTGGCGGCGCATCCGGGCGACGAGGATTTGCTGGAGGATCTGGTGGAATCCGCTGCGGCGGACGGCGAGACGGCGCAGGCCCTGACCTACGTGGCGAAGCTGATCGAGGCGAGCAAGGACCCTTACAAGAAAACGCTGCGATCCATGCGGCGCGGCGATTTGCTGGCCCAGGCCGGAAAAAACGACGAGGCGGCGGAAGCGTACGCGGCGACGCTGGCGCAGGTGGGCGAGGGGTCCTGGCTGGAGCGCGAGGTGCTGGCGCAGATCGAGAAAGTTTTCCGGAAACAGGACCGGCTGGCGGATTTGACGGCGGAGTTGAAGAAATTGGCCGAGGCGAATCCACGGCGGCTGTTGATTCACAGACAGTTGGCGAAACTGGAAGCATCCCAAGGCGAGACTGATTCGGCGATCGGGCGGTTCCGCGAGGTGCTCAAGCGTTCGCCGGGCGATCGCGAGCTGCGTGAGGAATTTGTCCGGCTGCTGGCTGATGGCGAGCGTTTCGACGACGCGGCGGCGGAGTTGGAGAAAATGATCGAGCTGGCTCCCACGGAAGCGGAATTGCAGCTCCAGCTTGCCGCCCTGCGCAGCCGTCAGGGCAAGCCGGACGCGGTGCTGGCGGCGTTGAAAAAAGCGCAGGAGCTTCTCGGCAAGGACGAGGGGACCGCCATCCGGATTTCCGGGCTGATGTTCCAGTATGACCAGAACGCCGCCGGCGAAGCGCTGCTCAAGGAAGCTGCCGCGGCCCAAGGCGCGGGACCGGCACCGGCGGAGGCGCTGGCCGCGCAATACGGCCGCCTGAACCGCAAGGCGGAGGCGGTGGACCTGCTGAAAAAGGTCGGCGCGTCGGAAGAGGTGGACGTGGTTATCCGCGCGGCGAGCTCGATTTCCGCGCTCGGCGAGAGTGGCGCGGCGTTCGAAATCCTATCAGCCCGGGCGGAGAAATTTTCCTCGGAGATGCGGTTTCTGGCAGCGCTGTCACAAACGGCGCTGGCGGCTAACAAACCGGCCGACGCGGTGGCGCAGGCGGTGAAACTCGTGCGTCTCTCGAAACAAACCGCAGAGATCGGCGAGAACATCGGCCTCGCGAACCGCGTGCTCGTCGCGGCGGACAAGGTGCTCGAATGGCGCAACACGCTCGAGGCTCAGGCCGCGCGCACGCCGGCGGAGACGTGTTTGTTAGCGGAGTTGGTCGAAGGGCAGGGGGATTTCGACGCGGTGGCGAAACTGTTGGACGGCGCGACGGATCCGCTGGTGCTGCATTTTCACGCGGCGCTGTTGGACCGGCGGGGTGAGTTTGATCAGGCGATCGCGGCGCTTTCGCGGCTGGCGGACACCGACGAGGGTCGGAAGGCGGCGTTTTTCAAAGACATGTCCGAACTCCAACAGCGCGCTGGCAAAACGCAGGACGCGCTGGCCACGGTGGAGCGCTGGAAACAAAGCGCGCCCGGCGACAAGTCCGCATGGATCGCGGGCAGCCGCCTGCTGCGGGAAAGCGGAAAGCCGGAGGAAGCGGTGAAAATGACGCGTCAGGCGGTGGCGCGGTTCGAGGGCGACGCGGATCTGGCGGCGAGCCTCGCCTCGCTGCACGAGGAATCCGGCCAGTGGTCGGACGCGGAGGCGATTTACTGGCGCTTGTATGACGAGTCGCAGGCCCCGTCGGATCAGGCGCGCTGGGCGGCGCAACTCGCGCAACTCGCGATGAAAAACGGCAAGACCGAGGATCTTGACGAAAAGCTTCAGGAGCGGGCGAGGGGAAACCGCCGTTCCATCGGGCCTATCCTCGCGCAGGCCGAGCTGGCGCGGGTCACCCAGAACGACGACAAGCGCCGCGATCTCCTGCTAGAAGCGGTGCGGCTCCAGCCAAAGGATGTGGACCTGCGTTTGCAAATCGCGAATCTCGAAGAACAGAGCGGGAACCCGGACCGCGTCGTGGCCGTGCTGGAGGAGGCGCTGGCGCAGGATCCCAGCGGCCGGATCCGCGCGGCGCTGGCGCAGGCGTATTTGCGCCAGGGCCAGACCGTGAAAGGCATGCGCGAACTGCAGGCGATGTCCGGAAAACAGGCCAGCGATCCGCGTTCCATCGAAAGCAACGCTGCCGTGCTGGCAGGTGCCGGAATGTACGAGGAGGCCATCCGTTTCATGCGCGAGTCCCTGCCCGACGGCGGTGACTGGCGCTGCAGGTATCTGCTGGCGACGATGCTCGAACAGGACGGCCGCGAAGCGGAGGCACTGCCGATTTTTCTATCACTCCAACAGGCGGCGGGCGATCTCCCCGGAATCCCGCCGAATCCCCAGAGCCAGAAGGCCTATCTGAAAAACTACGCCGAGGAACTCCGCGGCCTGATGGTCCTGATGATGTCGGTGCAGACCGCCTATGCCCATCAGCAACAGCAGCAGTCGTATCGCTATTCCGGCTCCACGATGACCGGGCCATTTGTCCTGCCGGAAGACGCCGAGGACGCGCGCCGGATGTCGATGGTGCACCTCAGCAAGCTCGCGAAAAAAAGCGGCGACGGCGGCAAGCAGATCCAGGCGCAGATCCGCGCGGGGGGTGTGACGAATGCGGAGTTCATGGCGGATTTCGTCGAGTCCGGCAAGCAGGGCCAGCCGGACTTGCCGGCGCTTTTGCAGAAGTATCCTGACGAGCCGGGATTGTTAGGCATGGCGCTGATGTATGGCAACTACGGCTACAACGGCCGCGGCACCACGCTCGATGCGGCGATCGTGAAAAAGGCGATGGAAAAGCCCGACCGTCTTTCGCCCCAGACCCGCTTCCGCGCGGCGGTTTACGTGACCAACGATGCGAAGGCCGACGATCCGGCGTGGGCGCAGTTGTCCGCCGCCGCCGATGTCTGCCTGGCCGACAAGGATCAGGACGCGGCGCTGCAGATCGGCTATCAGCTCATCCAGATGATGGGTGCCGAGGACTCCAAGCTGCCGCCGGTGCAGCGCGAGGCGTTCAAGAAAATCATTCTTGATCTCGTCGCGAAAACCACCGATGGCGAGAAACTTGACCAGATCCGCCTCTCCGCGATGTCGGTGGCCGGCACTCGCGAGCAGTGGATCGACGCGCTCAATGTCATGGTGAAGCGCTCCCGGCAGAAACCCGCCGCCGGAGGGGTGAATCCCCAGATGGCGATGCGGATGTCCTATCGATCCATGCGCGGCTACAACCCGTGGATGAACGGGGAAACGCCGTTTGCGCTGCCCTATTTTCAAAACCTCTCCTTCTCCTCGCTGCCCAACGGCTATCTCTATCAAATCCGCCCGAAAGCGGAGGCCGCGAACTATGGCGGCACCGGCATCGTCGATCCGAAGGAGCTGCTGAAATTCCTCGACCGCGTCGAGTCGCCGGTGCTGCGCCTGTGGATCGCCATCCGCGCCGAGGATGCGGAGGCGATCGCGAAGGCCGCTGCTGCCACGCCGCCGAAGGAGGAGGCCGCGGATTTCGAACTGCTGCGCGCCTATCAGGCGGCGAAGGACAAGAAATTCACCGACGCTTACGATTTGTTGGAAAAAACCCGCGCCGGCCGCGCGTCGGACCAGAACTACGCGACGTGGCTGAACACCACGCTCGTCGCTGTTGCCAGCGAAATGAAACCGGAGGAGCGTGCGAAGATCGCGGATTCACTCCGCACCGTGCTCGTCCAGTGCCGCCAGGTGTTGGGAATCCAGGGCGCGCCGGTGCTGGCCGCGAAAGCGACGCAGCTTGGTTACGAGGATCTGGCAAAACGTTTCCAACCACCAGCCGTCGCGAAAACGGCTGGTGGCGGCTCAGCGATGGGCCCGGCGGGATTCGGGCAGGCCAAAAGTCGCTCGTCGTCATCTTCCTCTTCCGGTCAAACGGGTTCTATCGAAAAGGTGGTGAAATTCGCCGCTGAGAAAAAGTACGAAGCTGCCGCCCGCGAAGCGCTGCTGCTCATCCGTCAGGCGAAGGTGAATCCGTGGAACAGCAGCTATGAAATGCGCGAACTGATCCCGAAGCTCGGCGAGGAAGTGCGCGCGGAACTCATGAAACTGGTAGAGCCCGGCGACTCGAAAAGCCTCACCAAACGCCTCGAATACGCCGATATCTGCATCGCGCTCGGGAAAAACGAGCAGGCGCTCGCCATGCTCGAACTGCTCATCGTCGAACGTCCGGACGACGCGTCCATCGCGGGAAAACTGGCCTTCCTCCTGCCACCGGCGCAGAGCGAACGCGTGCGCTCCCTGATGACCAAGGCCGCCAGGTCCGATGAATTTGTGATGATGGCCCATCAGAAAGCGCAGGAGCTTTCCAACAGCGAGGACAACAAGGTCACCTGCGACTTTTTTGAAACCCTCACGGCATGGTTGGAAGGAGCCCGGCCCGCCGATCTGGCGGGCGCGAACCTGACCTGGATTTCCTATCATGCGAAGGAGTTGTTCGGCACTCAGAACACCAACGGCCTGCCGAACCTTCTATCGGAATCCGGCGACAAAGCGGAAGACAAGGCCGCGGCTGACAGGCGTGACGCGATCGCGAAACGGTTGGCGCTGGCGATGCTCCGCCAGCCGTCGATTTGCGAGGAAGGCTTCCGTTTGTATTCCGCCGTGAAGGCCTGGAAGACGCCGCCGGAAGAGCTGGATGCGAAAGCCCGCGAAGCGCTTCTTGTCGCGAAGATCGATAAAGCATCACAATACTCTGGCGGCACGTTTTTCATGCTGCGGCAGGGGAACGGCAGCTCGTCGAGCGGTGAGGATTTATCCGAGAACTCATCCGTCCGCTGGCTGACCGGCCGGCTTGCCAAGGCGAAGTCTCCCGACGAGATCCTGCCGCCCGCGTATCTGAAGGACCTCGGCGAAAAGAACCCGAAGGTTGGCGAGCTTGTTTCCGCGCTGGCCGGGATTTCCACGGTCGAGCAGCTCGGCAAGCTGTGGAATTCCGAAACCCTGAAAAATGGCTACGATCCGGTCACCATCATGCTGCGCCAGGGCGTGCTGTCCCGCGCGGGCTCGACTCCGGGTGCGGCGAAATTTTTCCTCAGTCGCATCCGCGAGATCCCGGCGGATAAATTCCAGAACGGCCTGAACCGCGGTGACCAGAGCGCGGACATGAACCTGATGAACGCCGCGCTGACCGCAGGCATCGGCGGCAAACAGGAGGAGCTCGATTCCATCTGCACCGCGATCTCGAAGGTGATCTTCGGCGAAAAGATCGACTGGGAGAGCAAGGACAACAATCAGAAGTTCTATCAGCAGATCAACGCCATGGAGAACATCCTCGGCCAGCAGTCGCTCGACCCGGTGGCCTCGATGCGCCTGCAGCGCACGCTGTTCCGCCTCGGGATTCCGGTCGGCAACAACGAATACCAGCTCTTCCGCGGGTTCCAGAACCACACCTATCAGAACATCGGGGAAGTCGAGGCAATGCTGGATTCGCTCGGCTGCTTCGCGGACGTTCCCGCTTGGGAACCACTTGCCGCGGTGATCGTCGAGGTCCAGCAGCCGAACGGAAAAATGACCTACAACCGCCAGGACAAGCTGCTGATCGAGCGGATGAGCTCCTACATGAACATGAGCTTTTCCCGCAGCGATCTGGTCAAGCGCCTGCGCGAGCGCAAGCCTGCCACGTTCGGTGCGCTCATCACCGCCGCGGCGATGTCGTCCGGCAAGGAACGCACGGATATCACCGCCGCGGCCTTCGCCGCCGCCGGTCCGGCGCTGGCGAAGCTGGCCGCTTCACGCGTCGAAGGATACTCGCTGCTGCTGCCGTGGCTGCCTGCGGAGGCGGTCGCGAAACTTCCGCCGTCTTTCCGGGAAAAGGCGAAGGTCGGCGAGGAAATCCGCCGGAAGGAGATGGTGAAGCGGGCCGACGAATTCCTTGCCAACACGCCGAATCCGAACCGCAGTTACAGCAATGCCTTCGATGAGTCCCGCCAGTTTCTCGGGGATCTGGCCGTGCTTGATTTCAAAAAGGCCGTCCAGGTTTTCCTGGAGTCCGAGCGCCGGTTCACCACCAGCCTCACCCAGGGCGGGCGGCTTTCGTCATACACGTCCAACGATTTTCAGATCAGCGAGCGTGACGAGGCGGTTGGCAGCCTGATCAACAACTCGGATTCGCCGTTCTATCAAAATCACGTGCTCGGCCTGCGTTTCATCGCCACCGTGTTAGGCAGCCCCGAGGGCGGTCGTTTCAGTCTGGCGGACAACAACTACAACGGACAGTGTGTGCTCTCCAGACTCGGAAGCGAATTGCACAACTCCGAACAACCCGCGAAAGACTCGAAGGAACCCGCTTGGTTCCGAAGCCTGAGGGAAGCCGTGGAAATGCCCGAAGACGTCTGGTCGGACGCCTTGGTCGCCGTCACGACGTACGAGATCAACAACAACAGCCAGTCCAACGCCGCCTATCCGACCGACGAGCGGAAGGTTGCCGGAGCAGCGCGCGACGAGTTGGTGAAAAAATCGTCACCTGTCCTGGAGCCGCTGATCAAGGCGGTTTCCTACCGCGAACTGGCGGTCGGAATCATCGGATGGAATGCCGATACCGTCGAAGGCAGGGCGCTCACGATAAAAACCCTCGTTTCCCTGATCGAGGACAAATCCATCGCGGAACCGACCCGTATGCAGCTCGCTTTCAACTGCGTGTCGAAAGCCCCGGCCATCATCAATGATCCGGCGATCGCCGCCGTCATCGTGCCGCTTTACGAAACCTACTGCGATGCCGGACGCAGCGCGGTGAATCCCCTCAGCATCGCCGTTATCAAGGCGTTCGGCACCGCCAACATCACCGCGGAGACGAAACCCCTGGCCCAGCGGATGAACAACGCGTTCTGGAAAAACGCGAATGCTCCGAAGCCCGCCGGCCATCCGTCGATTCCCCAACAGGTCGCACCCGCCCTGTTTGTCGCGGCGGCGCGTTCCGGCGACGAAGCACTGGCCCAGAAACTTCTCGGTCAGGCGAAACTCTCCATCATCGGTGATCTTCCGACCATTGCCTCGTTGGTCTCCGCGCGTCAGTTCGAGCTGGCGAAGTCGCTTCTATCAGAGCCCGGCCGCGTCTATCGCAGCGCGAAAATTTCCGGTAGCTACGACCGCACGCTCGAGGACGGCCTGACCGCGTTCGGCCAGTCCGGCGTGGACCCGCTTCAGCTCCTGCGCCTCGAATGCCAGTTCCTGCAATCGAAGGCCGGGGAAGGGGACTCCGCTCCTCAGGAAAAGGGGAACCAGCGCAGCCTGCGCCTCGCCGCCGCCTATCAGAAGGATCCTCCCAAGGACAAGCTCATCCAGGCGGAGATGCTCGCCGCCATCACCGAGAGCGGCTATCCTGCGGTCCTCGCCCTGCGAGACGAAACCGCCGCCTATGCCAAAGCCTGCAACTTTGAAACCGCTTTCCGCGACTGGAGCGCCAACACCGGATCCCTAACGGACCTGAACCCGCGTTTCATGACCGGCCGTCTCGATAGCATCGTCTGCCGCCACGCCGCAATGTCGGATCTGCTGCGCGGCGAGACCGGGCTGCTGGAGAAAGTCGCCGCCGGGGTGCTCAAGGTGCCGCCGTCGTCGAATGGCAACAACTCCTACGTCCCCAGGAACTACCACCGGGACCTGATGGGCTCCGCGTGCTTCTGGTCCTCCATCGCCGCCGGGGACGGCACGATGGAAGGCTTTGAAAAAGCGCTGAAAACCTTCGAGGACCTGACCGCCTTCTGCGACAGCCACCGCGAGTTCGATACGGACCAGATCAATCCCGCGCTCGCGCTCTGCCAGTTTTTATCATACTGGTCCGGACAACCGGACCGTTTCAAGGCGCTGTGCGGCCGCTTGCCCGGCCGCAAGGAGATCGTGAAGAAATTCGAGACTCCGGAAGGTCTGAGCGTGTTGTTCGAAACCGTTTCCCGCAACCGTGTTTGGAAAACCCCTGAGTTTTCCGATACCCGGAAGAAACTCCTCACGGCGGTGTTTTCCAAACCTTCGCTCGCACCGCTCTATCCGCCGGTGAACGGTTGGACGAACCGCATGGCCAGAACCACCGAATCCGGCGATTTCCAAGCGCTCACCGATCCGATGCCGGCCTCGTTCATCCCCGAGGTGCGCGCGCAACTGATGGACCTTCGTGGCGACCAACTGGTTGCCAAGCACCCCACCGATGCCATCGCCGCCTACCGCGCCGCCCTCCAGGAATGCCAGCCCGGCCCCGAGTGCAACGAGCTGCGGGCCATGATCAAATACGATCTCGCCCAAGCCTTGTTCAACACCAAGCAGACCGAGGAGGCGAAGACCCTCTACGCTTCCATCCCACCGGCAGAGGTCGGGAAGTGGTACAAGGACAAGTATGATAAACTCGGCAAAAGCCTTGCCGCTCCCGAGAAACCGAAAAACTGACATGTCCTCCCGCCCCGAAATCGAAACACTGCTCCGTCAGGTCGCGCGTCGTCACGATGCCTTCCTGGCCCGTCGCGTGGTGATCGCGACGCTTGCCACCGCGTCCGCTGCCGTCATCGCCGCGTCTCTGTTCTGGGTGCTGCGCGGTCACGCGGTTCCGGCGCGGTTTTTGTTAGGTGTGATCGCGGTGGCCTTGGTTGGCGGAGTTGTGTTTTGGTTTCTCAAACGCATGCGCCCCGCCGCCGCCGTGCGCGAGGCTGACCGTTTTTTCGATCTGAAGGACGGTATTGCCAGCGCCCGCCACCTCGCCGTCCATTATCCTGAGGATCCGGCGACCGCCATGCAGTGGCATTGGCTGGAGCCGCGCCTCGCGGAGTGCAAGGTGGAGGCTATTTCCGAAAATTTCCCGAAACGTCCCGCACTGTTGGCGGCGTTGCTGGCGCTCGGAGCGATCGGGCTCGGCCTGATGCCCGCTTCACCAGCGGTCAGGGCGGAGGAGAAAATCGCCAGCGAGACGAAGCAGCGTATTGAGGAATCCAAGAAGGAGCTCGAGCAGCTCATTGAATCGCTCGATAAGGACATCGTCGCCCCCGAGGAGAAGGAAGGCATGAAGCTCGACGAATTCCGCAAGCTGGTGAAATCCATCGACGAGACCGGAAACCGTGCCGAAGCCGCACGCCAGTTCGCCCGCATCGATCAGAAAATCCGCGATGCCAGCCGCGCGCTCGACCAGCAGCGTGACGAGGAAACGCTCAAGCTCGCCGCCGGTGAGCTTGCCAAAGCAGAGGAAACCGAGGCCCGGCGGTTAGGCAAGAAGCTCGACGCCAAGGAACTCAAGGAAGCGGCGGAAATGTTGGAAAAACTCGCCGCGAAGAAATTCGACGCCAAGGAACTGAAAAACAATCTTGCGGGGAAACAGAAGGCGCTCGATGAAGCGAAGCAGGAACTCGCGAAGATGCGCGCCGCCAGCAAACGCCTCGCTGCCGCCGGGAAACAACGTCAGGGCGCGCGCCAGGCCCAAGGCGGACAAGGCCAGGGCAGCCAGGGTCAGGGCGAAGGTGCCGAAAACGGTCAGATGGGCGAAGGTGCCGGGAAAGAAGGCAAGCCGCTCGAAGACATGATGGCCGAACTCGACGCCGCCGCTGCTGAAGCGGAAAAGGATCTGGCGGAAGCCGAGGCTGATCCGGATGCGGAGCCCGACGACGGCGAGGCGATGGAGCGCGCGAACGGTGCCCTCGACAAACTTGGCAAACACATGCGCGGCATGCATGGCAAACGCATGGCAAAAAGCAAACTCGACCAACTCCGCCAGGGCCTCTCACAGGCGCAGTCGTTCACCCAAGGCCAGACACAAATGTTAGGCCAGGGGCCGGGCGGCAAACAAGCGGGAGTCGGCTCGTCATGGAGCGAACGCAAGGAGCGTGATGATTCACAGAAAAACGGCGCGCTCGCCGAGCTCAAGGGCCAGCATGGCTCCGGCCCGTCGCTCAGCGCCGTCGAGGAATCCGAAAGCGGTACCGGCGTTTCCGGCCGCCGTGGCGAGGCGAAACAACGCGAGTTCGCCCGTCAGGTGGAATCCTTTGTCCAGCGCGACGACGTTCCGGAATCGCTGAAGTTAGGCGTCCGCAATTATTTCGAAAACCTCCAGTCCGCCCAAGCCCAGCCCAAGAAGTGATCGTCTTCGATCTTCTCTTAACTCTCAACTATCAACCATCAACTTCTTCCATGACCACCGCCACCGAACCCAACGTCGCCCATTTCAAGGAAACCTTCGACCGCATTCGCGGCGCTGTCTCCACCTTCATCGTCGGCCAGCAGGAAATCATCGACGACGTCCTCATCGCCATCTGCTGCGGCGGGCACGTTCTGTTGGAGGGCGTGCCTGGCCTCGGGAAAACCTCGCTCATCAACACCATTGCCCAGGCCATCGATGTCCAGTTCAAGCGCATCCAGTTCACGCCGGACCTTCTGCCGAGCGATGTCGTCGGCACCCAGATCCTGATGGACCGCGACGGCCGCCGCGAGCTGGTGTTCCAGCCGGGACCGGTTTTCTGCAACATGCTGTTAGCGGATGAAATCAACCGTGCCACGCCGAAGACGCAGTCCGCGCTGTTGGAAACGATGCAGGAAAAGCGCGTCACCGTCGCCAACCACACCCACACGCTGCCACTCCCGTTTTTCGTCATGGCCACGCAGAACCCGATCGAGAACGACGGCACTTATCCGCTGCCGGAGGCCCAGCTCGACCGCTTTTTCTTCAAGCTCCAGGTCGGCCTGCCGTCGCACGACGAGTTCAAGCAGATCCTCGACCGCACCGGCGGAAACTCCCGTCCGCATGTCAGCCCGGTCGCCCACGGTGAGGATATCCTGAGAATGGGCGAAACGCTGCGTGAAGTTCCCTGCGCTCCGGAAGTGCAGGACTACCTCGTCCGCGTCGTGCGCGGCACCCACCCTAACGAAAACGCCGCAAAATCGGTGAAGCAGTTCGTCCGTCACGGTGCCTCGCCGCGTGCCGGACAGGCGATGCTCGCCGCGGCGCGAGCCCGTGCCTTGTTGGACGGACGTTATCATGTTTCCCGCGAGGATGTGGATTCTGTCGCGCTGCCAGCACTGCGCCACCGTTTGATCCTCTCATTCGAAGGCGAGGCGGAAGGCGTGAAGCCGGACCTTCTGGTCAAGGACGCGATCCAAGCCGCGAAAGCATGAAAAATGAACCATTGGAGCGCGGAAATCATTCCGCCCGAAGCCTACGAAACCATGCTGGCGGAATAAATTCCGCGCTCCAGTTACCAGACCCTCGCGCATGAAATCCTCCCTCACTGATCCAGCGTTCATCCGCCAGCTTGAGGCGTTGAACCTGTTAGCCCGGCGCGTCCTGCGCGGTTCGCTCCAGGCGGACCGCCGCACCGAGCGGCGGGGCACCGGCATCACCTTCGCCGATTACGCGCCTTACAATTTCGGCGACGACTACCGCGCGATCGATTGGAAAATCTACGCCCGCACCGAGGAGCTGCTGATCAAGCTGTTTGAAATCGAGGAGGACACCACCGTTTACATCCTGTTTGACTGTAGCCGGTCGATGGCCGCGAAGTTCGATTACGCCCGCAAACTCGCCGCCGCGCTCGGCTACATCGCGCTCAACGGCATGGACCGCGTCGTCGTCCACGGCATGGCCGAGCGTCTGACGACGATCGTCGATTCCGCGCGCAGTCGCAGCCAGGTGTTTTCTTTTCTTCGCGATCTCGAAGGTGCCGAAACTTTTGGCACCGACACGGATTTCACCGCTTGCGCCCGCTCTTTCCAGGCCCGCCGTCGCAAGAAGGGTGTGGTGCTGGTGGTCTCCGATTTCTTTTTCCCGAAAGGCTACGAGGAAGGTCTGAAATTCCTCCAATGGGCCGGTCACGATGTCTTCGCTCTGCAAGTCCACGATCCCGCCGATCTCGAATGCCCGTGGCTTGGCGATCTGGAAATCGAGTGCGTGGAAACCGCGGCGCTCCAGCGGGTGACGATCACCGAGAAGGAGGCCCGAGTTTATCGGGAGGCCGTCGCCGGCTGGAATGAAGGCCTGCGGACGGAATGCGCGCGGCGTGGTGTCGGCCTCGCGAGCACGACTTCCGACGTGCCGTTCGAAGTGGTCATCCAGTCGATGTTGCGGAAGGGAGGTCTCGTCGCATGAGTTTCGGGTTTCCCGCATTTTTCTGGGCGGCGCTCGCGCTGCTTCCGCTCGCGGCGGTTTATTTCATCCGCACGAAACCCCGCCGCCAGCCGGTGAACGCGTTTTTCCTGTGGCAGCAGGTTTTCCAACAGAAGGCTGCCAGCTCGCTTTTCCAAAAACTCCGCAACCTGCTCTCACTTTTGTTAGTGGCGCTCGCGTTCATCGCTGCGGTTTTCGCGCTGACGCGGCCGCGCTTCGATGATGGCAACGCTCCGGATCTGCTGGTCATCATCGACCGCTCGGCCTCGATGCAGGCGGTGGTCGATGGGAAATCCCGGCTCGATCTCGCCAAGGAGCTCGCCGGTTCGTGGATCACCGCACTCGGTGGTTCGCAGCGCGCGGCAGTCGCCGGAGTCGCCGCCCGCCTTGAATACCACGCCCATCTCACGAACCACGCGCGCCTGCTCCGCGACGCGCTGGATGCGGTGAAGCCGTCCGATCTCTCGCTCGATCCCCACGCGCTCGACGAACTTTCGCTGCTCTCTTCCGCCGCGGGCAAGACTTCGGGAAAAACCCGCATCCTGTTCCTAACCGACCGCCACTCCGCCGCGATGAAGCTGCCCGCGGGCATCGAGGTCGTACTCGTCGTCGGCAAGGCTGACAACATCGGCATCACCGCGGCGGACCTGCGCTGGGAAGGACCCGGCCGGGCGACGTTGTTCGCCTCGCTGGTTTCGGATTTTCCCACCGATCGTGATGTAGAGATGGAACTCGTCTCAGCGGGCGAGGGGACTCTTGCGCGTTTGTTCACCGTGAAACTTCCGGCTCACGGCGAGGTTAGCGAATCCATCCCGCTGGATTCCGTGGACCCCGGCGACTGGTTGCTCCGAATCCGCGGCAAAGATGCGTTTGCCGGAGACGACGTGGCTCCGTTAGGCCTGAACTCGCCGCAGCCGATTCCCGTCCAGGTCGCGGCGAAAAATCCGTTTTTCTTTCAACAATGCATCGCCGCCTTCTCGCGGGCGGACTCGCTTTTCGAGCCAATCGACGGATTCGCCCGTCTCGCGCTCGTCGAAGGAACACCGCCGGAATCCGAGGCCGCCATCATTTTTGCTCCTTCTGGCACATCACCATTTTGGAAAGACCTCGGAGCCGGGTTGTCTGCGGGTTCGCCCGAAGTGGTTGCGAAGGACCACCCGCTGCTCGCCCGCCTTGATCCGGCGCTGCTCACATTCGATGGTGCGCGGAAACTAACGGCTCCGCAGGGTTCCGTGATCATCCTCGCCCATGCGGACGGGACGCCGCTGCTCTATACCTGCTCGACCGGTGGTCGCTCGGCGGTGGTTTTCAACTTCGATCCGGCTCGCGAGGACTTTTTCCTTTCCCCGTGGTTTCCCGTCTTCGTCCACGATGCGGCGGTGATTCTAACCGGCCGGGAGAACATCTTTCCCTCCGCTGTGGCCACCGGCAGCCGGGTGGAGGTGCCGGGCACGGAAACCACTGGCAAGGCGGGTTTCAAGTCAGGCGACAAGGTCACCGACCTGCCCTATCAGATGCCGGCGGCGGTTGACCGCATCGGAAACTACAATTTCACCCGGAACTCCACCGACTGGCACCTCGGTGGTGCGATCTTCTCCGCCGGAGAGTCCGGACCAGCACCCGCCGGCTCGCCACCGCCCGAGGTGACACTCGCGTCCGGCTGGCCTCTCGCAGGTTGGTTCCTGCTGGCAGCGGTGATCGCGGTGATCGCCGAGGAACTTCTCTATCACCGCCGCAAAGTCGGCTGATCTCATTTTTCATGCAGTTCTCCACCTATTTTCCCCTTTGGCTCCTCCTCGCCTGCGCGGCGGCCAGCGTTTTCGCCTGGCGGCGCTCGCTGGTCGACCGTCCACCCGCCCGCAAGTGGGCGGCGCATGTTCTGAGGCTGTTGGGCGTGGTGTGTTTCATCCTGGCGCTGTGCCGACCCTACTGGCTTTCCTCCAGCGACAATCTCCACGTCGTCTATCTGGTCGATGTTTCCGAGTCGGTTGATCCGGATTCCATTCGCCAAAGCGCGGCGGAAATCGAACAGGCCGCTTCTTCGCTCCGGTCATCGGACCGTGCATCGGTGCTCGCGTTTGGGACGAACCTCACGGAAACGGATCCGGGAAAACTCCGCAAGCTCGCCGATGAAGCGGCGAAAGGCACCGCCGACGCGGGCGTGCGGGATTCGACGAAACTCTCGGAAGCCTTGTTAGGATCGCGGCTCGTGTTCGACGCCGGGATGGCGCGGCGGCTCGTGGTGTTTTCCGATGGCGCGCCGACCACGCCCGGTGTGGCGAATGCGCTCGGCACGTTGCGTGAGGAGGGCGTGGACGTGCGTTTTCGCAAGGTCGAGGGCTTGAAACGTCCCGAAGCAGCGATCGTCGCGCTGGAGCCGATGACCCACGTCGCCTATCGCGGCGAGATCGTCCGCATGCGCCTGCGGATGCGCGCGAACGAGACAATGAACGCCACAGCCCGCATCCTCCAGCGCGGCGTGGCCGTGGCGTCGACGCCGGTGAAGTTAGAGGCAGGCAAGGAAGTGGCGGTCACGCTCGATGTCGAGATGTCGTCGCCCGGTGAGAGCCGTTGGGAAGCGGAGCTGCTGCCGGAGAAGGATTGGTTTCCGGTGAATAACAAGGTTGCCACGACCATCACCGTGAAGGGCGAGCCACGGTTGTTGGTGCTGCATCGTGATGAAAAGCAGATGCGTCCGCTTGCCCGTGCGATGAAAAAACAAGGCCTCGAACTCGAACTGCGCGGCGAGCGCGGCCTGCCGGAAACGATGGCGGAGTTGCTCGCTTTCGATGGCGTGGTGTTGGCGGACGTTCCCGCGACGATGATGAGCATGCGGCAGATGGAACTTTTAAAACGCTACGTTTCCGACTTCGGCGGCGGGCTGGCGATGCTTGGATCGGAAAACTCGTTCGGCCTCGGCGGTTATTTCCGCACGCCGGTCGAGGAGGCGCTGCCCCTGACTTCGCGCTACGAAAAGGAAAAACAGAAGCCGAGTCTGGCGATGGTGCTGGTGATCGACAAAAGCGGATCGATGGGTGGCGAGCGCATCGCGCTTGCCCGTGCGTCGGCCAAAGCGGCGGCGGAGCTGCTAGGTGCGCAGGACCAGATCGCGGTGGTGGGATTCGACAGCGAAACGCGTGTCGTCCTGCCGATGACCAGCGCGGCGGACAAGGGCACGGTGCTCAACGCCATTGATTCCCTCGCTGCGGACGGCGGCACCGACGCCTATCCCGGCATGGTCAAGGGCCGCGAGCTTTTGCAGAACGCCGTGGCGAAGGTGAAGCACATGATTGTTCTATCAGACGGCGAGACACCGGACAACGATTTCTCCGGACTGGTGCGCGACATGCGCGCGCAGGGCATGACGGTTTCCAGTGTCTCGCTCGGCGAGGGAGCGGCGAAGAGCCTGATGGAAATGATCGCGACGGAAGGCGGCGGGCGCTACTACGAGACAAACGATCCGACCAACATGCCGCAGATTTTCACCAAGGAAACGATGCAGGCCTCGCGCTCCGCGATCAAGGAGGACCTCTACGGCACGGTGGTGACGGGCGATCACCCGATCCTTTCCGGCTACGAAAAGTCCCAGCTTCCCGACGTACTCGGCTACGTCATGACCCAGGCCAAGCCGTCCGCCAACCTGCTGATCGCCGCGGAGACCGGCGATCCCTTGCTGGCGATCTGCCGCTACGGGCTCGGCACCGGCCTCTGCTGGACTTCCGATCTCACCGAGAAATGGGGCGGCGAATGGCTGGGGTGGGGAAACGGCGGTGCGTTCTGGGCGCAGATCTTCCGAGGTATTGTTAGGAAAGAGCAGTCCACCGGACTTGCGGCTTCGGGGAGCGTCGAGCGTGAGCAATGGCGGGTGGACATTTTCCGCCGTGACGAACAGGACCGCCCGGTGGACCGCGTGAAGTGGGACGCGAAGGCGATCGATGCCGATGGTGGCGACGTTCCGGTTTCCGTCAGGCAGACCGGCGTTGGTCGCTATGAGGCGTCGGTGGATCTGGCCGGACGCGACCGGGTGAACCTGAGCCTGCGCGACCCCGACCACTCGCTGATGAAAACGCTCGGCTGGCAGCGCGACTACCCGGCGGAATACCGGCTCGACCACGAACCGGATGCCGCGCTGGCAGCCCTGCCGGGCTTCGATCCGGCGAAGGTTCGCGCCTCATTACCGACGACGCCTGTCTATCAGGACATCGCCCATTGGTTCGTCTATGCCGGTTTCACGCTGCTCATCGGCGGCATCGCGGTGCGGCGGATCTGATGGAGATCACGCCTTGCCGGGCACCGGCGGAACTTCGGCAGGCAGGGTGATGGGGCCTTTTTCGAAATCCAGCGGGCCGGGCGTGCAGGCGAAATTGAAGAGAGGCGATTTGTCGTTTTTGATCAGGTCGTTCCAGCGCACCATTTCGCCGGTGTAGGCGGAGATGCGGCCCATGATCGCAACAAGTGTGACCTCGGCGATCCGCTTCGCGTCGTTGAGCGGCCTGCCCGCCGCCACGCTGCGGATCATGTCTACATGCTCCTGCACCTGGCCGTTGTCGGAATCCACCTTGATCTCGGCGATGTCCACCTTCTTGCCGGTTAGTTTTCCACCGCCATAACAGGAGCCTTCGGTGCCGGTGAAAATTTCTCCAACCCGCTGATAGCTGCCCGACAGTTGGCGGCACTGACTGTGGATGTGGACGTCGTCGCCGAAATCGTAGTCGATGCTGAAAAAGTCGAACATGTTCCCGGTCTCGCGGCGCGCGCGGCCACCGAAGCCAACTGCGGAGACAGGCGGGCGGCCGAGGAACCAGACCGCGACGTCGAGGTTGTGGACGTGCTGCTCTACGATGTGGTCACCGGAAAGTTCGGTGAAATTCAGCCAGTTGCGGGTCATGTAGGAGGCGTCGGACTCGCCTGCCTCGCGGCGTTTTGTCCATGGCACCGTACCGTTCCACTGCACCACGCCACCCTTGATCTGGCCGATGGCGCCTGCGTCGATCAGCGCTTTGTTGCGCAGGTAGTCGGCCATGTGGCGGCGCTGGGTGCCGGTGACGACCGCGAGGCCTTTTGCCGCGGCTTTTTCGCCGGTTTCGATCACAGACCGGGCACCGACAGGATCTACGGCGACGGGTTTTTCAATGAAGCAATGTTTCCCGGCCTCGACAGCGGCGGCGAAATGCACCGGGCGGAATGCGGGTGGCGTGGCCATCAATACGTATTCGCAATTGGTGGCGAGGACTTTCTGATAGTTGTCATAGCCGTCATAACACTTGTCGGCCGGGACGTTGAATTTTTTCCCGGTGCCATCCGCCTGGTTCTTGAACGCATCGCCCACGGCCACCACTTCGACTTCGATGCCGAGAATCTTGCAGGCCTCGGAGAAATCCTTGAGCGCACCGTTTCCACGTCCGCCGCAGCCGATGAGGGCGACCTTGATTTTTTTGCCGGCGGCTCCCGGAGTGTTGATGGCGAAGACTTGGCTGGCGGCGAGGCCGACACCGGCAAGTGTCGTGTTTCCGAGAAAGGAGCGGCGGTTCAAGGTAGGATTCATGGTGCGTTGAGTGTGTGGATTTGAGAGAAGCCGGGGTGTCGCCATAGCCCGGAAAATCAACGAAACGGCGACATTCTCGATACTGGTGAAAAGTGTCCGGACTTACATGGAAAAGTCGTTTGGTTTCCGGAATCGGGAACGTATGATTCAACACCGTATGAAAATCCAGACACTTTTCGCACTGCTTCTACTGTTACCTGCGCAGTTCGTTTCCTCCCAGACGGAAACCCCCGCCACCGCACCGAAAGAACAGCCCGCGGGCACTCCCGTCTATCAGACTATCGACGAGGCCATCGCCAAGGGCGATCTCAACGACGTCAGCCTCCACCTGAAGCTCAACCGGCAGAGCGCGTTGAAGGGAGGCCGCGAGAATTCCCGCCCGCCGCTGGAACAGGCCGTCCTGCGTAACAAGCAGGACATCGCCCTCCTGCTTCTCAAATCCGGCGCCGATCCCAACACTACGGACGCCTCGAAACGCACTCCACTCCACCTCGCGGTCGAGCGGAACAACGCGGTGGTCGTCACCGCACTGCTCAAGAGCGGCGCAAAACCAAACCGACTCGACAAGGACGGCTGGACACCGCTCCACCATGCTGCTGCGAAAAACCAGCTCGCCACCGCAAAAGCCCTCATCGATGGCGGCGCGGATCCGACGACCCTCAGCGAGCTCGGCGGCACACCGCTCCACGAAGCCGCCGCCAGCGGAGGGAAGGAGATCATCGGACTTCTGTTGGAAAACAAGGTGGACCCGGCGGTGAAATCGAAGGAAGGCGTATCCGCTCTCGATATCGCGAAAAAATACAAGAACCAGTCCGCGATCGACACGCTCTCGGCCGCGAAATAACCGGACCGCGGAATTCATTCCGCCAGTCGATGTGCCGCAAATTTTGGGGGCCATCAGAGGGCTCGTCAGATGACGTGTCTGAATCACGAATTCTACACTCGAACAACCGCCGATTAGAGACATTATTTAGCTAAATAACGAAATAATGCCGCCGGGTTCTGAGAATGGAATGGTGACGGGCGGTTTTTGTCGACTAAGCTGGCACATGTTCATGACGGGCCGCATTTCCTATCCCGTCCGTTGCGGACTGGCTCTGGTTTCGGGATTGGTTTATGCCCTCGCCTACCCGCCGGCCGGTTTCGGGTGGTTGGTCGTTCCGGGGTTGGCGGGACTGTTGATCGCACTTCGAGGCCAGCGGGGAACACGCGGACGGGCGATCGGATTCATTCACGGAATGACGGCTTACGCGACGAGCTTGTCGTGGCTGTTCCAGATCTTCGGTGGGGTGACGATCATGCTCTGGTGCGTTCTGGCGGCCTTCACCGCCTTGTTCGCGGAGATGCAGTGCCGTGCGGTCAACCGGGGCATGGTGGGTTGGAAGCTGGTGGTTTTTACGGCGTTGAACTGGTGCGGATGGGAGTTCATCCGTGCGGAGTTGTTTCCACTGAAATTTCCCTGGATGACGGCCGGTCTCGCGATGGGCCCGAACCACCTCCTGCCATGGATCGGCGTGTATGGCGTGAGTGTCTTTATCGTGATCCTCGTGGCGGCCATGATCGCGCGGAAATGGGTGGCCGCGCTGCTGTCATTCGGAATCCTGCTGGTTGCCTTGAGTGTGCCATCGGGCAAGACCGTCCTCACGACAGGTGATCCACTTGCCGTGAAAGTCGGAGGATTGCAGTTTGAGAATGTCTCACTAACGGAATTTCTCAAGGGAACAAGAGATTTTCCATCAGACATTCAATACGTGGTTTGGCCGGAATATGCCGTGCCGTACGATCTGAGGACGAACAAGCGTGATTGGGAACTCGTGCAAAATCTCTGTCGGGAACGGAACATCACGCTCACTCTTGGAACACAGGCCCGCCCCACCAGTGGCGGATGGCGCAACATCGCCCTCACCCTCGACGCGGGAGGCGTGCGCGGCGAACACACGAAGGTCCATACGGTGCATCTTTTCGACGATGGCATCGCAGGAACCACCGCGCTTCCCATCGAGACCGCTTTCGGAAAAGTCGGAACTCCCATCTGTTTTGATTGCGACTACGAAGGCATCGTCCGGAAAATGACGGCCGCCGGCGCGGAAATGTTCGTGGTGCCGATGATGGATGCGGGGAATTGGACAGCCCGCCAACACGAGCAGCATGCGGCGTTGTTCCGCATCCGGGCTTGTGAGAACGGACGCTGGATGTTTGTTTGCGGGACATCGGGTGTTTCACAGATCATCGATCCTCAAGGAGAGGTTCACGCCAAGCTGGCGTCGCTCGAATCAGGCCCGATGAGCGGAACGATGAAGCGGGAAACCCAGCTCACCTTCTACACTTGTTATGGATGGCTTGTGCCATGGTGCGTGCTCGGTGGGGCGACCATTCCCTGGCTGGTTCTGTTATTGCCATTCAAAAAAAGGTCGCCCGCATCTCAGGATGTGACCGCCTGAATCCTGCCGTCCTGATCGATGTGAACGCTGCGGAGGGTTTTGTTTCCCGCGATGAAATCCGCGATCTCCTCCGGATCCAACAGCATCAGCGCGGTGGACCAGACTTCCGCCAGGGCGGCGGTGGGGGCGGTGACCCAGACGCGGTCGCAAGGGGCGGCCGGCATGGCTTCGTCGCCGGCGGGGTGGATGATGTGGCTGCCTTGGATGCCGGTGCCGGAGGCGCTGAGGGCTTCGTTGTGGAGGGTGATGCGGGTGGAACCGCCGCTGCCCGCGAGTTCGACGGGCCAGGGCTGCGGACCGAAAGCTAACAGTGAGCTGGCACCGGCGGCGAGCAGCGCACCTTCCGCGCCCCACTCGATGAGGATCTGCTGGAGGTGATCGAGCGCGAAGCCCTTGCCGATGCCGCCGAGGTCGATCTCACGGCCGGGTTCCTCGCAGGTGACGGCGGGGACGTCCGGGTGGATGATGATTTTTCCCGCGAGCGCTGGCACAGGGCCGGTGTCACCGGACTTATGGTGCTCGATGCGCCGGCCGAGCGTGATGTCGAACAGGCCTCCTGTCTGTTGGGAGGCGTCGAGCGCAAGGATGAGACATTCGTGAGTTGGCTGGCTGATGTAGAGGATTTCCCCGGCCCGCATGTGGTTGATGCGGGAAACGTCGCTGCCGTCGACGAAGCGGCTGAGGCGGGTTTCGAGAAAATCGAGCTGTTCGAAGCACTCGCGGGCCATACCGCGGGCGATGGCTTCATCGTTCTCACAGATCCGGAGGTGGAAGGTCGTGTTCATCGCTTCGTGCGAGAACAGGTGGGAAGGGGGCATGGAAACGGGATCGTTCATTTGCCGCTTTCCATCCAGAGTTTCCAGACGTCGGCCCTAACAAACATCTGCACCGGCACTCCGGCACGGAGTCCGCGGGGGAGGGCAACGTGGGTTTTTCCGAGGCGGGATGTGACCGTATCCGACGTTTCCGGCATGGCGAAGACGATGGCGTGGGATTCAAGGTCGGCGGGCGGTGCCGGCCAGTAGCCGATCTGTTTGAAACTGCGGAGATACCATGGCAGCGGCCAGTAGTCGCTGCCGATGACGGCGACCGGTTCGAGCGGGATTTCCCGTGCTGCGTAGCGGAGTTTCGCGAGCCAGGGTTCCAGCGTTTCAATTTCGTTGCGGGTTGGGACGTAGGCGAAGGGATTGCGCTCGTCGGAAGCGAAACGTCCGGTGGCGCGGCGGGTTTGGATGAACTGGCTGATGAGGCACGCGGTGACGAGCAGGGCGAAAGCGGCTTTTACGGGCAGCCGGTGGTGTGAAAATCCCGCGACGCTGAATCCGGCTAACAGGCAGACATGCGCCCACGGCAGACAGGCGAGCCACGGCGTCTTGTAGGCGATCAGGCTGTAAATCACGACATGACCGGCAGCGGCATAGGCGATGAACCGGATCACCGATGGCGACTCCGCGTCACGGCGGAACGAGTTGGCGAATGCAATCAGGGCGAGGATCACGACTGGTGTGCCGTACCACCAGAGGCCACCCGATTTCATGGGCAGCGCGAGAAGCTGGAGGTAGTAGGGGAAGGGTTTGCCGTGGCCGTCCACTGTTTTGTAGACGAAGAAAGTCCGCACTGCGTCGATGGCTCCGTGTGGCTGGCGGAAGCCGTCGGTGTAGAAAAAGGCAGAGCTAACAATCGCCGCGAGAAGCGAGACGAGGATGGGAACGCGGTAGTTTCTCCAAGCGGAAAGACAGGAGGCCCGGTCGATTTTTTGCCGGTTTTCCCAAGCTAGGAACACTGCCGCTGAGCTCCATGTGATGATGCTGATGGCGAAACTTTCCTTGGTTGCGAACATCAGGCCGATCAACAGGCCCGGAATTCCGTAGCGTGGGAATCGAAGCAGCGAGACCAACGCCAGCATGCCGAAGAGCACGAGCAACGACTCGTGGATATACATCCGGCTGTAGTAAACCAGCAGCGGCGACGTGGCCATCAAAGCGGAGGCGAGCAGCATGGGAGCGTCGCCGAAACGCCTGCGCCACAGCAGAGGGACGAGCAGCAACAGGCTTCCTGCGACGGCCGGGACCAGGCGGAGCGTGTGCTTCGTCAGCTCCGGCCAGACGTCCTCTCCTTTCCATTGGCAAAGCGGAATTGCCAGGCTGCTGAGAAGCGGGCCGTGATAGTGCACCGGATCGAAGCGATAATCGCCGGACGTCATGCGGGAAGCGGTGATCCTCGCGCCGGTCGCCTCATCGGCGTGGAACGGGCGCTTGGAAAGCTGATCGAAGCGGAGAAAAATCCCCGCGATGATCACGCTGATCCAACAGACAATGAGGGCTGCATGCTTCATGAATCGGCTTGGATACGATGAAAGAAACGATAACCTCGCAATGTTAAATATGAGCGCCACCTAACATGTCCGCCGCGTCCCATGAGATCCTGCTCGTCACACCCGTTTGGAACGATTCCTCACGGCTGGCGGTTTACGGCATGGAGCTGGCGGCGGCGCTGGCGCATTTCCCGCATCCGGTGCGGTGGGTGATCGCGGATGACGGCTCGGGAGGCGGAGAGCCCGCGCTGCTGAACGCACTCAGGGACCGCTTTGCGGAAATTTTTCCGAACGTGGAAGTCCACTTGGCGGCACAGCATCTCGGCAAGGGCGCGGTGGTGCGCGAGGCGTGGTCGCTAGGTCCCGAGGCGGACTGGCTCGCCTTCGTGGATGCGGATGGTAGTGTGACCGCGGAGGATCTTCTGATGTTGATCCGCGAGGCGGTGCTTTCGGAAATGACGGTGCTCGGAATCCGCAAGCGGACGGAGACAACACACATTGTCGAGAGCCCGTGGCGGGCGTTTGCGCACCGGGGTTTCCTGATCGCGGCGCGGCTTGTGTTAGGCCTGACTTGCGAGGACCCGCAATGCGGTGGAAAGGTCCTGCGTGGTGACCAATACAGGCGCGTGGCAGGGCGGCTTTGTGAGAACGGGCTGGCGTTCGATTCCGAACTGCTGTGCGCGCTTGATGCCGACGGCTCCGGTTGGCGTGAGATCCCGGTGAACTGGGAGGAAAAAAAGGGCGGCAAGGTGAAACCTCTGCGTGATGCCTGGGGGATGTTGGTCTCGCTCGTCCGCATCCGCTGGCGGACGGGGCGAGCTTCCGGCTAACGGGAAGTTTGCAAATTCGGGGAGAGTGGATAGAGTGCGTTCAATTCCGGTCGTGACAGCCAAAAAGAAAGCCACACCACGGGAAAGTAAGGCACTTTTCGTTCCCGAGAAGATCGCTCCGCTCGTCCATGTAATCCGCCATCAAAAAGTCCTGCTGGATTCGGATCTCGCTGAGCTTTACGGGGTCACCACCAAGCGGCTGAACGAAGCGGTGAAAAGAAACCTCGACCGTTTTCCTTCCGATTTCATGTTTCAACTCACTGAAGATGAAATGGAAATCTTAAGGTCACAATTTGTGACCTTAAGAAATGCGGAGACTTCTTTAAGGTCGCAATCTGCGACCTTAAAGCGCGGCCAGCACGCGAAATACGCCGAGCACGACCAGCAGTTTCAAATCGTCTTCGACGCTATCCGCCGGCTCATCGCCACTGAGGCCGCGCCGAAACGTGAGATGGGATTTCACGCGGATTGAAGCCGTTGTCCTCTTCGCAAGAAAAAACCGCCTGTGGGATTTTCACAGGCGGTATTATGTTAGTAAGTGCTGATGGAAACAGTGTTATTTCCCGTAGACTTCCACTTCGATGTAGTGGTTCATGTCGTTGGAGGTGTTGCCCTTGCTGTAGAGGCGGACGTAGCGGCCTTTGGCTCCCTTGCCGTCGGCGAGGAGGCCGAAACGGGATTCGACATAGGGGCTGTCCGCGCCCTTGCCGAGTTTCGAGGATTCGTCGTAGTCGTTGTTATAGACGGTGGTGACGCCGCTCTTGAACGTGGCATCGTCCGAGACCTGGATGACGACGTCGTTGTAGGCGCGCTTCTGGGAGTGGAAGTGCCAGAGCCAGATGGCGGAAACGTCCGCGGTCTTTTCGAGGTCGATCTGGACCCACTGGGTTCCGTCCAACAGTTCGACGAAATAGCCTTCACCGGCGTCCTTGTCGCCATCGGTGATGAGGTCGAGCGAGCCGATGATCGGATTGTCATCGCTGCTGGTGACCTTCTTGCCCTTCGAGAGGAGCGTGGTGCCTTGGGGAACGAGGAACTCCGGGGCTTTTTCAGGAGCCGGGACCAGGTTCGGCACGTTCATGGGTTTCGGCGTGCCTTCGATGAGTTCCGGTGGCAGTTCGGTCTTGAGCGGCACACCGCCGGGAGTGCCACCGGACGAGGCGGGGGCGGTGGTGTTGCCTGATGAATCGGTCTTGGACTTTTCACCACAGCTTGAGAAGGCGAGTGCGGAAACGGTGAGGAAGGCGGGAAGGATCAGTTTGCTTTTCATACGGATAGATGTTCTGCGGTGAATTCGATAGGTTGGCGTTTGAGAGCGGAGGGGTTCACCCAATAGATCGGCGCCTCGCTTTCAAAGGCGTGGCGGGCGTCGCAGTTGAGCTTGGTCTTGCCGCGCACGGAATTGAAGAAATTTTCCAAATGCGGCTGGTGGGCGGGCTTGTTGAATCCCCCGGGGAGTTCGAAGGTCTCGGGCGCTGCGGACTCGTAGGAGGCGACGGAATCCGCGGATGGCGGCGGTTTGGGCGGCGCGGGTGTTTTCCTGAGGATGCCGCGGTCGACGAGGCCGTCCCACGAGGGGGCGCTGCCTTCGCGGAAGATGGCTGAGTTCGCGGCGATTTCGGAAATCTTGATGCTGCCCTCTGTGCCCATGAAGTTCTCCCAGAATCCGCCGCCGGAGCTGGTGGTGGTGAGGACTTGATAGAACGCGCGGACCTCGCCCTGCGGGGTGTCGAAATCGAAGATGGCGAGCACGTTGTCGAAGTGCTCGCGCTTCTTGAAATAACTGTGGCCGCCGGAGGCGAAGACGGACTTGGGTGGACCGCCGAGGAACCAGCCGAAGATGTCGATCTGGTGCGCGCCGAGGTCGGAGATGGGGCCGCCGGACAAGTCGCGGAAGGTGCGCCAGTTCATGAAATGGTTCATGTCAGCGAAGCCGTATTTTTCGAGGATGGCCTGGTCGATGGTGAGCTTCTTGTTGAAGGCGATGTCCTGGGACGAGTTCACCGCGCGGTTCCACTGGGCCTGGATGTTGGTGATCTGGCCGCAGATCTTGTTGCCGTTGATGAGCTTGTCGAGGGTGTAGCGGTAGCGCGGATTGCTGCGGCGCTGGTGGCCGATCTGGCAGAGTTTGCCGGATTTCTCCATCGCCCTGACCATGGCGCGCGCACCGTCGATCGTGTTGGACATCATTTTCTCGCAATACACGTTCAGCCCGGCTTCGAGGCATTTCACCGTGTGCGGCGAGTGCCAGAAATCCGGCGTGGCGATGACGACGGCGTCGAGACCCTTTTCGGTGGCGAGCATTTCATCGATGTCCGAGTAACCCTTTGGCGTGTGGCCTTGGAGTGCGCGGACTTTGGCGATGCCGCCCTTGAGGTTGTAGTCCCAGATGTCGCAGACGGCCTGGAAGTGGATGCCGGGGATGTTCGACATGGCTTCGAAGAGCACGCGGCCCTGCTTGCCCATGCCGACGAGGGCGACCTTGACCTGTTCGGACGAGCCGTCCGCATTGGCGGCGCGGAGAATGGAAGGTGCGCCGAGGACGAGGCCGGCGCCGGCGGTGGCGATCGACTTCGAGAGGAAATCCCGGCGGCTGATGGAGGATGGTGGCGGGTTCATGCGGTTACCATTTCTTGAGGATGGTGAAGCGGTTGTGCTCGGCGAGCGCGAGGGCCATCACGACGAGGATCATGTGGACGCCGAGCCATGAGACACCATCGTCCTGTTTGATCAGAATCAGGCCCCAGGTGAGGCTGATGTAGAGCAGACCGAGGAGGAAAAGCGAGGTGCGGCTGGCGATGCCGAGCAGGATGGTGAAACCGAGGATCAGCAGCGTGGGGCCGAGGATCTTGTCGTAGAGCGGAAGCGCGAACTTCATCATCATCGGCTCCGCTTGGAATTTTTTCATAAGAGCCTCGGGCACGCCGTGGTAGTTCTCGAGGGCGTAGTGTTTCAAGGAGCCGGCGGCGGTGAGTCCGTATTCGTTGGGGGCTCCATCGATCTTGACGATCTGGTCGGAGGCCTTCGCGCCGCCGAATTTCTCAATGCCGGTCTGGATGGCGCGGACGGCGAGCCAGAGACGGAGGAGCAGGGCGCCGTAGGTGAGGGCGAGTTTGTTGCCGGTGCAGCAGGGTTCGGTGGACATGGTCTATCAGTATTATGTTGGGAAAGCGGTTTTCGTTTAGGGAGAAATCATCACACCTTGAGGCGTGCGCCAAGCCGCGGGTGTTTCGCCTGTTCGGCGTTATCGAGGACTTTTTCGGTTTTGGGATCCCATTTGACGGGTTGTTTCGTGTCCAACGCGACGAGGGCGAGCTGGCCGAACGAGGCGGCGCGGTGGGCTCCTTCCGCATTGGAGACGGGGAGTTCGCGGGTGCGCATGCAGTCGATGAAATTCTGCCAGTGCGACGGCGGCTTGGTGTTGAAATCGGCGGGCAGGTTGCGGAGCAGCTCGGGATCGGATGCTTCGAGTTTTTCCCGGTCCACATGAATCCAGCCGTTTTCCCCGGTGAACTTCGTGCCACCGAAATCACTGCGGACCTCGATGACGCGGCCGTCGGCGAAGGTGCCCTGATAGGCGTATTTCACGTAGGTGTTGAAAAACTCCTGGTTGCCGTTTTCCCCGGTGCCTTCGACTTTCACGGGCCCGGTATTGTCGAGGCCGAGGCTCCACAACGCGATATCGACGTGATGGCCGACCCAATCCAGCAACTGGCCGCCGCCGAAGGTGGAATGCCAGCGCCAGTTCCACGGGTGGAGCATCGGGTGATAGGTGAAATCTCCGACGGGTCCGCACCAGGCTTTCCAATCGAGATTGGCAGGCGGCTTGCCGATCAGCGCGGCGATCTGGTCCGCGGGGACGTTCTGTTTGATGCTCATGCCGGTAGGCGTGCCGCATTCGAAGCGGGTGAGCTTGCCGAGCGTGTTGTTCTGGATGAGCGCGCGGAAGCGGCGGAACTCGCCCTTCGACCGCTGCCACGAACCCGTTTGCCAGACACGCTTGTTCTTCGTGATGGCGTCGTTGAGCTGGCGGCCCTCGGCGTTGCCCCAAGTGAAGGGTTTCTCGCCATAGATGTCCATTCCGGCGTTCGCGGCGTCGATGGCGATCCGTGCGTGCCAGTGGTCCGGGGTCGCGAGGCTGATCGCGTCGAGGCCGGGGTGTTGAAGAAGGTCGGCGTAGTGGCTGTATTTCTTGCAGTCGGAGTTCTTATAAGTTCCGTCCACCTTGGCCTTGGCCTGCGCCATCTGATTGGAATCAACGTCACAAACGGCGACGACGCGCACGCCCTTGATACCGAGGAAATTCGACATGTTTGCCGTGCCTTGTCCGCCGCAGCCGATCACGCCGATGGCGATCTCGTCGTTGGGCGAGCCCGCCGATTGGGCGCGCAGATAGAGCTTCGGAGCGAGTCCGAGGGCGGTGATGCCTGTTGCGAGGAACTTGCGGCGTGGGATGAATTGGTCGGGCGTGTTCATGAGTTTGGTTCGACTACAGGAATCGCTCCGCGGGATCTTTCAGCGGCCGACGGCGCATGAACAGGCATTTCTATCAAGCTCATCGCGTTCCGCATGGCCGCAAACCCTTGTGCCAGGCGGGTTGCGCCGTCCGGTGCCGGACGGGACAGCATGAGCAGACGGGAACGCATGACAGGATGTGCGGGAAAATTCGGAGAATCCGGCGATGCTCCGCGCGGGGCGGAGCATCGGCTGGAAACGACGGTCACGTGAGCTGCGGCTCCCAACCGGCGCGGTATTTCCGCTTCAGCATGGCCTTCACTTCGGGCAGGCCGCGGGCCTCCATTTTCGCCGAGTCCCAATCGATCTTCTTGCCGAGGCGGACGGAGAGGTTTCCGGCGAGCACCATTTCCGTTAGCGGGCCGGCGTGGTCGACGAAGTTGGAAACCGGCTTCGGTCCCTCGCCGCGGACGGCGCGGCAGAGTTCCTGGGTCGGTCCGCCCTTCACGCGGTCGTAAACCTTCTTGATCGAGCGGGTCTTTTCGCGGAGCGATTCCGGGAAAACGATGGGTGCGGTGCCGCAGTAGGCGTCGTTGACGAAGATGGTGCCCTCGGTGCCCACGAACACCTGGCCGAAGCCCTCGTTGAGCTTGAGATCGGCGGGAATGCCGGGCGGACGGACGAATTCCGGGTCGGTGTTAGGATCGTTGATGCCGTCCTGCCAGATGATTTTCACGGCGGCGCGTTTGCCCTTGGCGGGGAAATTGTAAACGATGGTGGCGCGCTTGGGGGCGATGTTTTCGTCGAAGGCGGTCACCTTGCTCGACTCCACCACGAAGTCGCCCTGGAGGCCGAGGACCCAGAAGGCGGAGTTCATGCTGTGGCAGCCAATATCGCCGAGAGCGCCGCAGCCGTAGTCCCAGAAGCCGCGCCATTTGAACGGGTGGATGGCCGGGTTGTAAGGGCGGTCGGTGGCGCAGGTGCCTTGCCAGACGTCCCAGTTGATCGTCGCCGGCACCGGCGTGGCGGGGAAGCTCAGCCCTGTGCCCTGCGGCCAGATCGGGCGGTTCGTCCAGTAGTAAACTTCCTTCACGTCGCCGATGAGGCCGGACTCGATCCACTCGCGGAGCACGCGGGTGCCTTCCATCGTCGCGCCCTGGTTGCCCATCACGGTGAGCACGCCTTTTTCCTTGGCGTAGTTGGCCAGCGCACGGGCTTCCCACAGCGTGTTGCACATCGGTTTCTGCACCATCACGGGCTTGCCATGTTTGATCGCTTCCACGGCGATCGGGAAATGCATGTGGTCCGGAGTGGAGACGGTGACCACGTCGATCTGGTCCGCCACGGCGGCGAACATTTCGCGGTAGTCGGAAAACACTTTCGCTTCGGGAAAACGCTCGCGTGCGCCCTTGGCCATGTTTTCATCAATGTCGCAGAGGAAGGCGATGCGGTTGCCGCCGGAGATTTCGGAAATGTCGCTCATGCCCTTTCCGCCACAGCCGATGGCCGCGACGTTGAGCTGCTTGAGCGCTTTTTCCTGTCCGCGGAGGATGTTAGGGGCGATCGCGGTGCCGGCGGCGATCGCGGCAGCGGATTTGATGAAGGTACGGCGGGACGGGGTTTGCATGGTAGGTTTGGTGTTTTTCGGGAAACGAAGGTCGGGATTTCTCAAAACGGGAATTCCAACGCCGGTTTTTCAACGGATTTTCGGGAAATTCAATATATGGGCATCGGCATCATGAGGCGATCGACCCCCTTTGATCCTTTCTTTCATGGTCAACAATCAGAGCGTGGGGGTCAATCACGCAAATAAGCCGCTCCGAGCCGCCTTCCCCGCCGCAGCGCCACCCGCCGCCGGATTGACAAGGTGCGGGCCAGCAAGCATCTTCCGCCCATGGTATCCGAGCGTCCGCAGCCCCAGACATCCGCGAAATGGCCTGTTTTCGCGATTTCCTGCTGGGTGCTCGCGCTCATCGCCTTCGTCCAGTTGCTCGTCGCTGGCATGGCTCTCGCGGCGAAATTCGAGCAATCCCGCCAGGTCCGCTATATCGAGAAGGAAGTCCCGAAAACCGTCGTCATCCGCGTTCCCACGCCGTCCGCAGCTCCGGAAATCGCCGCGAACCCCGTCGTTTCCCGTCCACCCACCGCCCGGCCCGCCCCCGCCGCTCCGGTCATGCCGGCCGTCGCGCCCACCCCTGTTTCCACCCCGAAGATCGACGACCCCCGCACCGAGCGCCTCGTGAAAGAAGCCCGCCAGGCCTACGTTTCCGGTGACATGGGCCTTGCGATCGTGAAACTGGAGGAAGCGCAGTCCATTTCGCCAGAAGAGCCGAACGTCCACTACGAACTCGGCCGCGTGCACGAGTTGATGGGCGTTTTCGACGTCGCAGCCGCGCATTACGAGAAGGTCTTCCAAATGGGCGTTTCCGGTGCCGGCTCGCTTTACGAACTCGCCGCCGGAAAACTCCGCGACGGCTTCGAACAACCGGATCCCATGCTCGGAAAGCTCTCGCTCGACCGCGTCCGCATCTTTAACGACGCCCACAACGAAGGCGGCCAGCGCGTCATCCTCACCATCCCCGTCATGAAGGCCCCTGCCGAGGAAATCGATATCAACGAGCTCGCCGTTTCCGTCACCTTTTTCAACCGCACCTCGAAGGGGGAAATCATCCAGCTTGAGGACAAGTCCTGGGTGAAGGAACAATGGGTCACCATGCCGTTCGACTGGGCCGGCGGCGAGGAGGACCTGCGCATGACCTATCAGATCCCCTCGCAGGACGAGGCGACCTCCCACCTTTTTGGCGAGCGCACCTACTACGGCCAGGTCGTTTCCCTGATGTACAAGGGCGATGTGCTCGACGTCCAGGCATGGCCGCGCGATCTCGCCGCCCGCATCGCCCAAGCGCCTGCGGCAAATCCGAACGGTGCCCTCCAGCCCGAGTTCCAGGACACCCTGCCGCCGGACATGGATCCGAGCGTGCCCCTGCTGCCGCCTAGGCAGCAGTCGCTCGTTCCGGACCTGCCGCGCAAGTGATCCCTCTCCGCTCCTTTTCCTTCGCATGAATCCCGCTCCAGATGACCGCCTGCTAGGCGAATACCGGCTCGCCCAGCTGATCGCTGAAAATTCCCTCAGCCGCACCTGGCTCGCCGAGCAGGTCTCCGTCTCACGCCGTGTCCTCGTGGATGAACTCCTCGACGAATCCCGGCGCGATTCCTTCCTCGCCGATGTCCGTGCGAAGGCCTCCGTCGATCACCCGCTCATCGGCTCCGTTTACGAAGCCGTCGCCGAGCCGGACCTCTGTTTCTTCGCCCACGAGCTTCTCCCCGGCATGACCCTGGAGGAGCGGAAAAACCTCTCCCAGCCCCTCGTCCCCGCCCGCCTTTCCCACGTCCTCCGCCGCGTGGCGGATGCGAATCTCCAGCACGAAGCCCTCTCCCACGCCACCTCCCTCATCGGGCTGGACTCCATCCACCTCGACGAGCACGGCGTTATCCGGGTGGAAAATCTCGCCGTCGCCGGACCCCGCACCGGGGAGCAATCCGTGCGCGACATCGTCCACCTCGGCACCTCGCTCCCCGCCCTTGTTTCCGCAGGTCTGCCCGGTGCCACCCGCCTCCTCACCTTGCTCAGTTGGATGCGTGGCGATGGCCTCGATGCGCCCATCTCCTGGACCCAGGTCCGCGAATTCTGCGAGCAGATCGAGCACCAGCTCGCCGAGCCCCTCCCGCCAGCCCCCGCCACCCAGATCGTCGGTCAGTCGCGTGGGAAAAAGCTCCCTCTCGGCCTCATTACCGCCGCCACCGTCCTTGCCATCGCCGCCATCGCCGCGCTTGCCATCAACATGCGCCCGCCCGCGCATGCCGCCCCGCCGCGCACCCGCCTGCCGGATGCCGTGCTCGTCCCGGATGGCAAGTACCCCACGCCCGATGGCACCGAGGAAACCCTCCACGCCTTCTCCATTTCCGCCAACGAGGTCACCATCGGCCAATACGCAGAGTTCCTCGATACCCTCCAGGTCCTCGCAAAGGACAACCACGAACGCACCTTCGACGTCGAGAACCAGCCCGCCGAGAAAACCTCCCACGTCCCCGACGACTGGACCGCCCTCCTCGCCGCCGCCAAATCCAACGGCACCTGGAAAGGCCAGTCCGTCACCCTCGATTCCCCCGTCACCGGCGTCGACTGGTGGGACGCCGCCGCCTACGTCGAGTGGAAACAAGCCCACCTGCCCACCCAGGAGGAGTGGTTCGCCGCCATGACAAAGGACGTCAAAGTCCCCGCCTCCCTCACCCCCGGTGCCTTCGCCCCCGTCACCGCGGAAACCACCGACCGCACCCCCAACGGCCTCATCGGCATGGCCGGCTCCGTCTGCGAATGGACCCGCCGCCCCGCCCCGAATCCCGCCAACCCGCTCGGCGAGCGCCTCTGGGTCATCATCGGCGGCTCCTATCTGAAACCCGGCAGCAACGCCCTCTCCCGCGAGTGGACCCCGAACCGCAACCTCCGCCGCCCCGACCTCGGCTTCCGCATCGTCTCCGACGCGAAGTGACGTAGCTGGTGCGTCTCGCAGCAGGCAATTTGGAGAGAGTTGATGGTTGAGAGTCGATAGTTGATAGGGAAGAGAAAGAACGCCCCCATCCGCCCACTTCTCAAAGTGGCTGTGGCGTCTCGCCGCAGTGCGAATGCGCCGTCATGGTTTGCCAATGCCCCCCGGTAGAGCCCGATCGCCGGGCGCACCCACTCCACCCTCTCCCGCCGGTGGCTTCCTAGCAGCGGCATCAGTTGATTTTCGTAGCGTCGGGCCACCCAAACTCCCGCCCGCCCTCATTTGGAGATGGAAAACGGCTCGACCGGAACTCATTCTCCGGTTACCTTGAAACCCGATGGCAGCCAAAACCGAAAATCACCGGAAACTGGCGGAGAAGATGCGCTCGGCGAGAGCTCTGGCCTCTCACCCGGTAATGTCGCGTGTCGAGTTTTTGGCCCAAACCCCGAAGGAAGTGCGGATCTCGAAAAACGGCGGCCAGCAATCGCCAAAGCCCAGCGACAAGCCGTAGTCGCAGCCGATCTGGTTCCAGTGGTCTCCTTTCCCGGCAAGCTCGATGCCAAAGGCACCGAACACGCCGTTCGCTTTCGCGGAAGACTGGTGGAAAAGCACCAGCATTCCGATGGCTGGATGCCCGTGTTTTCGAATAGCGGAATGCTCGGTTTGGAGCGTGCTCTTCCGATTGAATATCTGCGCCGTCTGCACCTTCAAAACGAACTGTTTGGTGACGACATTCGGATCGTCGGACTGACCCGGGCCGACCGCTTTGCCATCTCCCAACCCACCTTGCGGGGAGGAGAACCCAGCGAGAATGAAATCCGCGACCTTCTCGAAGAGGCGGGTTGGCAGAGAGTCCCCATCGCGCTTCAGGATCTGCCTGCCCAGCTCATGGGTTCCGCCTGGTGGCACGGTGACGAGGGCTTGGTGCTTCTTGATGCGCGAAAACCGAACTTCAAAAAGACGGATTTCGGGGTAATTCCCATCGATCTCATTCTTGCGGACCTCTCCCCGGAAATACGAGAACAGCTCATTCACGCCTCAATCTGACCCGAACCTTCGCCCTTCAAGATTCGCTCGATTCGCCAGATTCGCGGCGCGCCCTTCTCCCGCCGGAGGCTGTTTGGAGAGAGTTGATGGTCGATCGTTGATAGTTGATGGTGAAGAGAAAGAACGCCCCCATGCGCCCACTTCTCAAAGTGGCTGTGGCGTCTCGCCGCAGTGCGAATGCGTGGTCATGGTTCCGCCCATGACTCCCGGTAGCACACCCACTCCACCCCGGCCTGCCGGAAAATTCTGCCTCCGCGCCCCCTTTGCGCCCATAGCGCCTCTGCGGTTCCCCCCTCATTGCCTGCTCACCTGATTCCCGCCACTCCCTTCTCCCGGAAAACAAAAAGCCGGGGAAGACAGACACCCGTCCTCCCCGGCCCCCGAACTCCAACAAATCCTTCCCTCACCCCACCGCCGCCTTCGCCTTCGCCTTGCGCGGCGCGCGTTCCGTGTGGCTGGCCGTCAGCCACTCCGCCAGTCTCGCCGGGGAAGCGCGGTACTTGTTCCGCATCAGCGCGTCCAGTTTCCTCAGTGCCGCAGCCCCGGCGGCCACCGCCTCCGCGATGCTGCGGGTGGCTCCCACCTGCTGCGTCCGGCCATCGCCCTGATCATCCTCCGCTTTTTCAAACGCCTCGATGTCGTCCTCCAGATCCTCCAGGAAATCCGCCGGCAGTTCGTATTCGATGAACTCGGCCTTCAGGGGCGTCGCATCCTTGAGAAACGCCCGCGCCGCCGTCAGCACCGCCTTGTAGGAAGGAGAGCGCGGCATCCGGAATTTCTCGTCCAGTCCCGGCACCTCATCCGCGGCGATCGCCTTCGCCGTCCGGTTGAGCGCCTGCAGGTCCTCGTAGAGCTCGTCGTAGAAATCCGCCTTCGTCTGCGTTCCGCCACGCGCCGCGCCTCCGCTGGAGGATTGATCCGTGCCGCCTGCCGTCGCATCCGTTTCCGCATCGCGGATGAGGGTGAGCAGCTTGTCCGCCTTCGAGGCCGCGGGAATGTCTCCCGGATAAAGCGCTGCGAATCCGAGCACGCGTCCGAAGGTCGCGATGCGGTTGGCTTGTGTGGTTCTCATGGTTGTTCTGGTATTTGGTTTGGTTTGATGACGGACCCACTGTTCAGGCCCATCCATCCAGCGCTAACATGGATTCCTCCCGGCGCGCCAGTGATCAATTCGGCACTCACCCCCGCGAATCGTTGATTTTACGTTGAAAAGCCCTCCCAACCCCCGAATTTTTTTTCCAAGGACGCCCGTTTCACCCCCAAGCCCGCCCGAAACACGTCCTAGGCGCCCCGTTTCATCCCCAAGGCGACCCGAAACCCATCCAAGGCCGACCGGTACACGCCCAAGGTGGACCGGTGCGCATCCAAGGCTGACCGGTACACGCCCACGGTGAGCCGGTGCACGTCCAGGGTGAACCGGTGCGCGTCCAAGGTAGAGCGGTACGCGCCCGAGGTGTCCCGATACACATCCAAGCTGAATCCGTCCGAAAATGTAGCGACCCGTCTGCGGTTGAGGGAGTCGGCCCAGCCGAAGAGGAGCCGGTGAAATAGCCCAAGTCACCATCATAGAGCCTCTCGGGAAAAATCCAACAGCTGCCTCAACTCCCTCTCATGTCACCGACTTGACTGATCGTCCCTAGACTGATCGTCCATGCTCGCGAGCGTGCCTATACGCGAAAAGATCCTTCAACGATTTGGAGACAACGCTAGGGATTTGCGGAAAAGCAGAAACCTGAGCCAAGAAAACCTAGCCGAAAAAGCGGGTCTGGATTCCACCTACATCAGCGGCATTGAGAGAGGGGTCAGGAACCCGTCGTTGGTTGCCATCGTTCAACTGATGACGGCTTTGGAAGCGAGTCCTGAAGAACTTTTGGGAGGGCTCAACCGATGAGTGAGCCATACACTTTCATCGATCTCTTTTGCGGCTGCGGAGGTTTCTCCCTAGGTCTCAAGCGTGCTGGTTTTAAAGGACTTGCCGCGATAGATTTCAATCCCGAGGCCATTCAAGTGTTCAATGCGAACTTCGAGGACATCCCTCAAATTCTGGAAAAAGATCTCACAGCTTTTTCGCCAGCCGAACTTGAAGCTTTGATTGGCACCTCGGAGGTAGACCTGATTGTTGGCGGGCCACCTTGCCAAGGATTCAGTACAGCGCGGCAGGTAGATGGAGCCAATCACGGAGATCGCCTGAAAGAGGATCCCAGGCGGCATCTTTACAAGGAGTTCCTGCGTTATGTCGGCCATTTCAAACCGAAGGTGTTTGTGATGGAGAATGTATTGGGAATTCGTTCCGCCTCGGGCGGGCAGTACTTTTCCAAAGTACAAGCCGAGGCGCGGGTTCTTGGATATCGGGTCCACGCCCAAATCGAGGATTGTGTTGATTTGGGCGTGCCTCAGAAACGCCGGCGCCAACTCTTCATTGGCACTCGCGAAGATCAGATCGCCTATTTTAGGCCCAAGTTGGAACCCGCAGAACGGGCATTGGAAGGTGCAACCCTTTGGGACGCGATCGGAGATCTCAATCCGTTGAAAGCAGGCGAGGGCGATGAAAAGCGTGATTACGATCTATTGCATCGTTTCAAGATGTTCCCGTCGATACGGTCTAAGTACTTGTTCGATGTTTTGGAGGTGAAGGAGGCGAAAAAATTAACAGCGCATCGCGCCCGGCCTCACAGCGAACGGGACCTGCGTGACTTCAAGCGCCTGAAAGAAGGTGAGAGTTCAGCGGAAGCCATGCGTCGGGGTGTCGAGTTCGAGTTCCCCTACGACAAGACCAGCTTCAAGGATCGCTACACCCGGCAGCACCGTCAACGCCCCTGTTCGACCATCGTCGCGCACCTTTCCAAGGATGGATTGATGTTCATCCATCCCACCCAGAACCGATCGCTCACACCTCGCGAGGCCGCGAGAGTTCAGAGTTTTCCGGATTGGTTCGAATTCCCGGTTGCCCGGACCCATCAGTTCCGTGTCATTGGCAACGCCGTGCCGCCGCTGGTAGGCGAAGCTGTGGGAGATGCGGTGAAATCTTATATTACAGGAACCGGTGCAAATTCCCAAATCGTCGAATTCGATTTAAGGCTATTGCCGAAGGATGAAAAGGAAGCGGTCGAATGGCTGCGCCCGTTGCTCGACCTCAACGCGAAAGATTTGCGTGAGGTGACCGATAGCGACTTCAGACGAGCATGGTTTGCCATTGGTTTCATTTACATGGGCCTGCATCCCGACAGTGCTTTGGATCATGGAACCAAGAGACTTTATGACAGAGAAAGCTATCCACCGGTAAGTGATATCGAACCACGGCTGTGCAATCCCTACTTCGAGCAAAGCGGGTGGCCGATAGTGCTGGCTCCTGTGGCAAAGGAAGCTTGGAGGCGTTACGAAAGCGGAACCTTGGAAGACGACGAACTCTACTGTTCTGAAGCTCAGATGGCTGGCGCTTGTTTTCGAGATCCGGAGTTCGCCAAGGTGGTCGAAAAGGGCAGAAGGCTAACCGCGTGAAATCGACCTGATGGCGAAACGATCATCAGATTTGGATTACGATATCGCTGAACCTAACGCGGCTTCCCTAGCGGAATCGCTTCGGGCTTTCAGCTACGATTTGCCCACTGCAATCGCTGATTTGGTGGACAACAGCATAACGGCGCAGGCGGGCCGTATTTGGATCGATTTTCACTGGGATGGCGCAGACTCGGTAATTGTCATCACGGATGATGGAAACGGAATGGCCGAAGAGAAGCTTGTTGCGGCAATGCGTCCGGGCAGCCAGAATCCGTTGGATCGGCGGGAGCCTCACGATTTGGGGCGTTTCGGCCTCGGCTTGAAGACCGCCAGCTTCTCACAATGTCGGCGCGTTACAGTTCGCAGCCGAAACAGTGGACGGAAATGGGCAACTCGCTGTTGGGATCACGACCACATCGCGCAGGTAAACGCTTGGCAACTGCTTCGGTCCGGTAATGTAGCGTCAGAACCATATTTCGGCCGATTGGGGAAATTGAAGCGAGGCACCGCTGTCGTTTGGCAAAACCTCGACCGCCTTGTCGCCGGCCAAAGGACAGACAACGAGCGAGCACAACAAATCTTCCTTCAACGGGCGGACGCGGTGCGGCGGCACTTGGCCATGGTTTTTCATCAATTAATGTCCGGAAAGGATGGAGTGGCGATCCTTCTTAACGACCGCGAAGTGGAGCCTTGGGATCCATTTCTCGTCCGCGAGCCCGCCACCCAAACCTTGCCGGAATCCAAGCTCTCGTTGCGTGGTGAGACCGTGCATGTCCAGCCCTTCATTCTCCCTCATCATTCGAAGCTCTCAAAGTCGAAGCACGAAGCCGCTGCCGGGTCGAACGGATGGAACGCACATCAAGGATTCTATGTTTACCGCAACCGCCGCCTTCTTGTTGCCGGAGAATGGCTTGGCTTTGGTTGGGCCAAGGAAGAACACTACAAGCTGGCGCGCATTCGCATCGAGATTCCTAACGAACTCGATCATGATTGGGGCATCGATGTCACCAAGTCCCGAGCCCGCCCACCAGTTTCATTGCGCGACGAATTGCGGCGCATTGGAGAACGAAGCAGAAGCGAGGCAAAACGTGTGTACTCACACCGCGGTGCGAAGCTGACTCCGAAGGCGGACGAGGAGCGGGTGCTTTTGTGGGAGCCTTTGGCCAAGCACGACAAGACATTCTATCGGCTGAATCGCCAGCATCCGTTGTTGAAACAAGCTCTGGACAAGAGTTCTGATCGTCAGGTGCTCGGTGCGTTGCTCCGGCTAATCGAAGAGACCGTTCCGTATCCTCACATTTCGATCAATAACAGTGAGAAGCCGAATTCTCTGCCAGGCCCTTTCGAACATGCGCCCGAGACTCAAGTAAGGGAGGTAATGAAGGAGGCTTTTGAATCGCTCGTGGCTACCGGTTATGGCCGAAAAGAAGCGGCCGACCGGCTACGGACGATTTGGCCATTTGAACTTTTCCCCGCAGTCCTTCAGAGCCTCGCTGAAGCACAATCCTCTTCCTAATATGCACAACTATTACGAGAACGCTCGAAACATGGCCGTGGACATCCTGCGCAAGGAAAGTGTTCGCAGCACAGAACTTGTCCGGAATACGGCCGATAAGGCTGCCCAAGCTACACTGGTTTTCGCGCCCGGCGAGACCATCGACATCGAAGCACTGGTCACGGAACTCCTTCATCTTTTTTCCGTCACGGTTCAGGACGCGACCGTTCTTGAGGATCACGATCCGAACCTTCACACCCCTTGGTTACCCGACAAGCGCGGTGCGATCCAGTGGCGCTTCTGGACTCGCTACATGACTTACCTCGAACGTGAGTTCGGAATGCCGCCTACCGTTGTTAACAGCTTGCACGAGCTTACCGACATGATCCTCGAACGCCTGGAAGAGCCTGCTAGAATCGGTCCTTGGGATCGCCGAGGGATGGTTGTTGGTTCGGTGCAGTCAGGGAAGACCGCAAACTACGTGGGGCTCATCAACAAGGCCGTGGATGCTGGCTACAAGCTGGTGATCGTCCTTGCTGGTATCCACAGCAATCTCCGCGCCCAAACACAGCTCCGGGTGGACGAAGGCGTCTTGGGCTTCGACACGCAGAAAACCCGCAAGCTCGACAACAAAAGCCAGTGGGTGGGCGTCGGTAATTTGCCTGGCGAGAAACTCGTGATCCATTCTCTCACCAGTAGCGATGAGCAGGGAGACTTCAATAAGAAGATGGCGGATACAGTTGGGGTAATGATCGGTGGTGATCCCGTGGTTCTAGTGATCAAGAAGAACTCCTCGGTTTTGAAGAATCTTGTCAATTGGGTGCTTCATGTCGGGGGCAGCGACGACCCAGTTTCTGGGAAACGTGTAATTCGTAACGTTCCGCTGTTGCTGATCGACGACGAGGCTGACAATGCCTCTATCAATACCAAAGACAGGGCTGGCTCTGCGAGCAACGAGGTCACCGCGATCAACGGCAGAATTCGACAGCTTTTGGATGCCTTCGAAAAATCTGCCTACGTTGGTTATACAGCCACGCCGTTCGCGAACATCTTCATCAACCCTGACGCGGAGACTCCGGATCATGGAGATGATTTGTTCCCTCGTAGTTTCATTATCAATGTCAAGCCGCCGTCGAACTATGTTGGTCCGGCAAGAGTTTTTGGCCTCGACGGCGATCCCGACGCGGCAATCACTGCACAAGACGGCTTAAATATCGTGCGGGAAATTGACGACTACGCGGCGTTGTCCGCTTTTCCTCCGGGCCACCGTAGCGACCACGTGCCGACCGAGCTGCCAGCTTCGCTTAGGAAAGCGATCCGCTGCTTCATTCTCAGTTGTGCTGCCCGGCGGGCTCGCGGCCAAGAGAAGAAACATAACTCGATGCTCGTGCATGTCACCCGGTTCGTAAATGTGCAGGCACATGTAGTCCGGCTGGTTAGGGACGAACTGATCGCCATGCAACGCAGGATCGAGTTCGGCGATGGTAGCCGCAAGCCCACCGTGAAGGACGAGTTGCGTGAACTTTGGGAAGACGAGTTCGTTCCCGTCTCGCAGGAAATGGGCGAGGAGGCCGGTTCTTTCGTGAGTTGGGACGATGTGGAAGCGGAGCTACACGCGGCGGCGGCGAAGATCACAGTGGCTACCATCAATGGTTTCGCCAAGGAAGCGCTAGACTACAGGGACCACGAAGCAGAGGGCCGCAGTGTGATTGCAGTCGGTGGCGATAAGCTTTCGCGAGGCCTCACATTGGAAGGGCTTTCCGTCAGCTACTTCCTCCGCACCACGCGGATGTATGATGCGCTGATGCAGATGGGTCGCTGGTTCGGTTATCGTCCGGGCTATTTGGATCTCTGTCGCCTTTTCACTACCCGCATGCTTTCGAACTGGTACCGATACATCGCACTTGCGGATGAGGAATTGCGCCGGGAATTCGACTACATGGTGGCTGCCGGTTTGACGCCCGAGAAATACGGTCTGCGAGTAAGGACACACCCCGCCGGGATGATCGTGACGGCCCTGAATAAGATGAGCCATGGCGTGAACCGGCAACTTTCTTGGGAAGGCACGCTAGTGCAAACCACGGACCTGCCGAAGGAGGCAGCGAAGATCGAGATTAACTTGGCAGCAGCAGAGAAACTGCTCGCTTCGCTGGGAGCACCAGACTCCAGCGCAGGCCGTGTCACTCGGATCTGGCGCGAGGTGAAGGCGAGCGATGTAGCGACGTTCATCGCTGCGCTACGTGTTCCGGCGCTCTCGGCTGGTGCCGGTGGCGAACAGTTGGCGACCTTCATCCGCAAACAGGACACCAAGCAGCCAGCTGAACTCACTGACTGGACTGTGGCTCTTGTCTCGAATTCCCAAACCACGGCAACCCCAGCGACGATCGCTGGCTTTGAAGTTGGCTTGATGGTGCGGAATCCGGAAAGTCAGACAGGTAGCACCTATCGGTTGAACAAGTCGGCCATTCTTAGCCCGGCAGATGAGAGCCGTGATTTCACCGACCGTGATTTCGACCGGAATTGGTTCGATGCCATCTGCGGGAAGACGGTTTTGGACGACGATATTGAGTGGCTTGGCGAGCAAGCCGACCTAAAACGGAAAGCAGACGTTGTTGCAAAAGAGCTGACCAATCGCTGGCTGGAGGCGGGGAAAATCCGCAAACCCAAGGCTGGTTTTTATGACAGGCCCCACGGTTGGGTGCTTCGGGTTCTGCGCCCGCGAGAGCGGGGCTTGCTGCTTATCTACCCACTCCTACCACCTAGGGAAATTAAGCCGCTGGATGAATCCAAGGACAGGAAAGCGCGTCCGCATGAACTGACCGGACTCGAGGAAGATAGCACGCCGATCATCGGTGTGGCCTTGAGTTTTCCAAGCAGCCACACTGCATTGGGCTGTGAGTATCGGGTGAACCGCGTGTGGCAGGCTGAAATCGAGGACGACGAACGCTACGATGACGATGATTGAGCAACTGTGGCAGGAAATGGAGGCGGAGGGCGGGTCCGTATGGAGGCTGCGACTTGCGCGGAAGTTAGGTGCGCATCCGCTGGTAATCGCCTTGGAGCCAACCAATCAATCGCGGGGGCTGCTGGTGTCAGTGCCGGGAATCACCCTGCCGCCGCGCCGCGAGTGGCCAGAGTGCCGGGGGCTAGAATGGCTTACCATCAATTTGGATGGCGTTTCTTATTGGGGAGTGCGCCTTCGGGATGCGACTTGTGCCGATGTCTTCACTGCATTGGCGCAGGACCTCGATGCCCGGCTAGAAGCTGCCGAAAGCACAGAGGAAGCAGCGGCGGAACTTTTTGGCAGGCTCAAACGCTGGCAGCAATTCCTGAAAGCGTGGCAAGACGGCATGGGCCCTGAAGCGCGGAAAGGGTTGTGGGGGGAACTCCATGTCCTCCATTCCACAATGCTACCCGTGCTCGGTCCTGCTGCCGCTGTCTCGGGATGGAAAGCTGGTAGCGCAGCCCACCAGGATTTTCAATTCTCGCACGCCGCCGTGGAGGTCAAGACGACCGCCGCGAAACAGCCGCAAAGTGTCCGCATTACCAGCGAACGCCAACTTGACGAAACCGGCGTGGGGATTCTTTTCCTGCACGTCGTAGTCGTGGACGAGCGAGAGGTTTCCATGTCAGCAGATACACCCGGTCAGAGCCTTTCGGCGCTTGTAGCGGCTGTTCGTGGAAGGCTTGCCGGTGAGCTCTCCACGCTCGCTCTTTTCAATGACCTTTTGTTCCATCGCGGCTGGCTCGACGAGCATGCACCGCGCTATGACAGCCAACGGCTGACACTGCGCGAAGAACTCACTTATCGAATCCAGCTTGGTTTCCCGCGCTTGACTGAAGCCGACCTTCCCATCGGGGTTGGAGACGTGAACTTCGCGCTGAGTCTCGCTGCCTGCGAGCCATTCATTGTGCCGCTCCAAGAGATGCAGGATATCCTCAACCTTACGCCCTCCGATCCCAGCCAAATCTGATACTATGCCGAACCCCCGCCACGAATCTTTCGCCGCCGATCTCCATCAGGAAGTCCTCGCAAAAGCCGGTATCGATGCCGACGATAGTGGTGAATCCAACGTCGTTCTGCGCGAAGAAGCGTTCACCGAGTATGTCGTCGATCTCCTCAGCGATCACAACGAGGCAGATGGAGTGGAGCTTGCTTACCACGAGGCCCGAAGTTCCGGCCGCACGGCCGCTGCCAAACTCAATGCTTGGTCGCTATCCGGTGATGGCGCAACGGCAGATTTATTCGTGGTTCTTTATCGCGGCGGCGGGGATGTTCCGGATGTCGGCTTACCCGATACGCGTCGTCATTTTCAGTTAGTGCGCGGCTTTCTCCGACGTGCGCTCGATGGTTTCCACACGAAGATGGAAGAGAGCTCCGACGGCTTTGCTGTGATGCAGCAACTTCATGCCGCAAAGGATTCTCTCACAACAGTAAGGCTCTTCTTCATCACGGATGGTGTGGTACGCTCTCTCGACCTGGAGGAAGAGCAGTTCCCCGGAATAGAGGTCCGCTACGTGGTTTGGGATCTGGATAAGCTTAGTAGCCTGCGCGTCGGCCATCGCGAGGTCATTGAACTGGATTTCATTCACGACTATGAGGGGGCGATCCCTTGCTTGAAAACCGCAGATCCCACGGGTGAGTATCAGACTTTCCTAGCCTTTCTGCCCGCCCCGGTGCTGGCCCGGATCTACGGGGAACACGGGCAGCGTCTGCTAGAGCGCAACGTCCGCGCCTTCCTTCAGTCCAAGGGGAAGATAAACCGTGGCCTCCAGAAGACCCTGAAAGAAGAACCGCACCGTTTTCTAGCCTATAACAATGGCTTGTGTTGCACCGCAGCTGAGGTTCGAACGAACGGCGGCGCGCTGGAGTGGGTTAAGGATTTCCAGATAGTGAACGGCGGACAGACCACGGCCTCGATCTACCATGCTTTGAAAAAAGAGAAGGTGGATGTCAGCCAAGTGACAGTGCAAGTGAAGCTAACTGTACTTAGAGATCCCACGAAAGTCTCCGAAATCGTACCGCTTATTTCTCGCTATGCGAACAGCCAGAATAAGGTGAATGGAGCGGACTTCGCAGCAAACGGAGCGTATCACCATGCGATCGAGCAGATGTCCCGTTCCGTTTGGGCACCCGCTGCCAGCGGGTTGGAGCGCGGCACCCATTGGTATTACGAGCGCGCCCGCGGGTCTTATGCGGACGACAAAGCTGGCCAGAATGGCAATGCACAGCGCAAGAAATGGGAACGAGAAAATCCACCCAAACAGAAATTCGCAAAGACCGATCTCGCCAAATACGAACACGCTTGGCTGGGTCTGCCTCACTGGGTCTGCCTTGCAGCGGAAAAGAACTTCAACAAGCTCGCCGAGCGGATGGAAGAAGACGGCGAGCCACTGGCAGACGTGAACTACTTCCGCCATCTCGTGGCCAAGATGATTTTCTTTCGCACTGCCGAGAAGGTTTTCACCGGGCTCGAAGTTACCGGCTTCCGCGCCAATAGCGTGGCCTATGCGGTTGCGTGGCTTTCAGAGCGTTCGAAACGTCGCATCGATCTTGAAAGAATCTGGTCGGACCAGCGCCTAACACCGGCACTTGTGGAAGCTCTTGGGATCGTGTGCGCTTCTGCTCACAGTCATATTACGCGCACCGCCGGTAATCCGGGCGAGTGGTCAAAGAAGGAAGATTGTTGGACGGCATTCCGAGACCAGGAGATCGAAACCGGCGGTGCATGGGAAAGCGAATGGGCGGATACGGCGTTTGTGCCTCCCACCACAGAAGAAGATGCGGTAGCTGCCGAGTGGGAAAAAGTGCGGGTGAAACTGTTAAAGGACAGCCGAACGATGCAGGCGTTGGAAGCCTATACCAACCGCGAATGGGTGCCGAAATATCGGCGCGAAGCCGTGGCGACACTGGCAGCGCATGATTGGAAGTCGCTGAAGCGGAAACCGGGTTTGGGGATTAAAAAATTGAGGATATTGGCGGAGATGTTTGCAATTGCCGCCGCTGATTTATGAAATCGTGCCGAAAGGCAAATCACCCGGCTCCAGCAGTTCCTCGATGGCGAAAGGGATTTTGAAGACGCCGTGACGGTGGAGGAATATGTCGTGGCGGTGGAGGTGTTGCCGGATGGGACGATGGTGGAGGCGGATGGGAGGGATTTGAACATCGGACATCGAACGTCCAACATTGAATTTTGAAGGGAAGAAGTGCGGAGTGGCGTCTTAGCACGAAGTCCTTGCCGCGAGCGTCTGGACGTGGGTGATTGCGGCTTGCTGGCGATCGGTGGTGCGCTCGAGTTCGCGGAGCCCGGCGGCAATGGTCGGGACGACGGAATGGCCGAGGATCTGCTGCGAATGGCTCCGGATCCACGCGAGATGATCGCAGGTGACGACATTGGCCGGCAGCGGGGTCTTCAGTTGGCAGCTTCCGACGAAGAAGACAGCGGAGTGAAACCGTTCGACCGGCAGGCTGAGGAATGCGGAAAGGGCGCGGACGTGGAGGTGGTTTTGATGGAGCGGATTCTGAAAGCGGCTTTTCCTGCGATAAATCTGTTGGGTCCATTGGGATTGTTTTTCCGAGCCGAAGATCCACCCCGTGTAGTTCTTCGTCTCGATGACGAAGATGCCGAACGGGGAGACGACGACGTGGTCGATCTGGGTGGTGCCGTGGCCATCGGGGTGTGGCAGATAGAGGTCGTTGAAATGTTGGTAGAGCAGTGGATCAAGTTTGCCGAGGACTCCCATGATGACCCTCCGTTCGCCGCGCCGGCCTTTGGTTGCCGGAGATTCAAGGTAGCCTTGGAGCACCGCAAGCGGGATAAGGAACAGCGCTGCGGCGAGAATCACCATCAGCATCAGGAATGTGGCCGTTGCGCCAAGCTGGTCACCGGATTGTTTGATGGCGGCAGATACGGATGATGCGGCAGCGATTTGGGGAGCAGGCTGGATGAAGGTGGAGTGGAAAGCCGCTGCCGCCGGTGGCGCGGATGGGATTTTCCTCAGAAGTGATGAGGTGATGGAGGGATCACCGTGCGCGGAGAAGCGGGTGAGTTGCGGGAAATTATCCGGCGAGGCGGTCCATGCGCCGCCAGTGATGCGCGTGACGCGGATGTTGGCAGGGATGAAAATGTCCCGCCCCGGCCGCCACTGCGACCATTGGGACGTTTCCACGGAATAGGTGCGGAAGGAATCGTAGTCTGGCAGGACGAGCACGCATTCCGAGATGCCGCGGGCGGCTTCCGCTGCGGTGGGAATGGTGCGTGTGAGGCGGGAGAGCCGGAGGTTTCGCATTTCCGTCCAGATCCGGGTGGAGCCGGAATGGCGTTCGGCCAGATGGTTGCCGGAATTTTGTTTCAAGTAGCCGGATAGAAATCCTGCGGCGGCGGTGCGGATTTCAGTGGCGGCTTGGTCGGCGGGAGGAGCGGCGGCCACCGCTGCGTTGCGCAAGCCTTGGAAGACGGGGCTTTCCGCATGAAGCGGGATTGTCAGCGCGACGATGAGTGAAAGCAGACGGAAGAACATGGATGGATCGTGCCCCCCAACAGATAGATGGTGAATCACGAATCATCCCGCGATGACGGGGGAGGGCTGCGGCCGGTTTTGGGAGCTGGGTGGGATTTGAACATCGAACATCGAACGCCCGACATTGAATTTTGAAGGGACGAGAAGAGGAGCCTCCGGCGGGAGAAGGTGGTTAGGGCGCGCCCGGCGGTCGGGCCCTACCGGGGGCGTGGGTAGAACCATGACTGCGCATTGGCACTGCGGCGAGACGCCACAGCCACTTTGAGAAGTGGGACGCATGGAGGGGTTCTTTCTCTTCACTATCAACTATCGACTCTCAACCATCAACTCTCTCCAAACAGCCTCCGGCGGGAGAAAGGAAAGTGGGCGCGCCCGGCGGATCGCGCCCTACCGGGGATGAGGTTTCCTCCGGGCAAGATGCCCGGACAACGGCCTGCTGCGAGACGCAGCAGCCACGTTTTCCCGACCACCGACCACCGACCACTGACCACTGACCACTGACCACTGACCACTGACCACTGACCACTGACCTCTGACCTCTGACCTCTGACCTCTGACCTCTGACCTCTGACCTCTGACCTCTGACCTCTGCCAACCGCTCACCCCCTGCCGTCCAGGTATTTCCAGTCGCCTTGGTAGCGCTTGAAGCGGGAGCGTTCGTGGAGTTCGTGGCGTTCCGTGCCCTCGAAATATTCGGCGACGAACTCGACTTTGCCGGTCTTGTCGCCTTTGCCGCCCTTGGAGGTGCCGACGATGGTGAGGAAGCGCCAGTTCACCTCGTGAATGGATTCTTCGATGCGGGCCCGCAGGTCGGGTTCGCGGGTGTCGGGGTGGGTGGTGCTGACGAGGTAATCGACGAGGCGGAAAAAGTATGCGCTGTAACGGGAGCGCATCAGTTGTTCCGCAGTGTCCGGCTTGGCCCGGCCGAGGTGGAAAGGCTGGCAACAGGCGGCGTAGGTTTCCAGGCTCTTGCAGGGGCACAAGGAAAGTTCCCGTGGTCCTGCCGGTCGTTCCGTCGGTTCGTTCATGGCGGCGAGTGTGTGGATGGGAAGGGGCGGGGCAATGAGAATCCGGGGAGGGGAACATCGATCGTTGAAGTGGACGGGAGCGGACGGCGTCTCGCCCGGAGAACCCCCCACTGTAGCGGCGCGTCTGCGACCGCCGCACTTCACTCTCTCCCGTTCGCAAATTTCTTTCGCTTCGATGTTCAATGTTGGGCGTTCAATGTTCGATGTTCCTCCGGTCCCCGCTGAATCGCAGACATGATTCTCCCCCGTATCATGAACCCCGCTCACCCACGGCCGGCTCCCGCGACCCGTTATCGACGCCGTAAGAAAAACCCCGACACATTTCTACGTCATTCCCCGATCCGTCCCGGAATCCGTTAACCCGCCGCACATCAAGCGCTTGGACAAACGAACACCCGCCTCCCTTGCCGCCCCATGCCCCCGCCGGGCCTATCAAACCCCACTTGGCCTGCCGCTTGCTTGAGTGCGATGTCAATCCACACTCTTGTTAGCCAATGGTTTGAGTCGAAATCGTCGCCGAAATGTTCACCCCCCGCCCCCGAAGCAGCCGCTAGTGTCCAAGCACTTTGGCTTCCTTCCGGCT
>JBDSNC010000230.1:0-25635 GCA_039915545.1 Luteolibacter sp. | reverse complement strand
TGGCCGACGTGGCCGCAGGTCATGACGCAGTGGTTGGCTCCCCAGTGGTTCATCACTTCGTAGGCGCTGGTGAAGGCACCTTTACCTGTTAGAATAGGGGCGAACCAGGTGGTCGGCCAAGTGGGGTTGGTCCGCTGGTCGAGGGCGTCATGCACGTCATCCGGAAGATCGACGGTGTGGCCTTCTGCGATCTGCAGCGCGGGTCCGAGGCCGTCGACGAGATTCAGGCGGATCATGGTGGCAGGCATTCCGCCGCGGGTGCGGTAGCGGGTGCTGAGTCCGCCGCCGGGGAAATACTCGGTGATGGATGGATGCCAGGTGGTGGCTTTGAGACATTTCTCCACTTCGGATTCGGTGATTTCCCAGAAAGGTTTCATCGTCGGAACGCCGTCAGCTTCCTGTTCACCGGTGCCGTCGAGCGCAGCCGGGCCGGAATTGATGAGGTGGAGGATGCCGTCGCCGACGAGCGGATGGCTGAACGACTTGCCGCTGGCGGTCTGGATCGCATCGGTGCTCCAGTAGGTGCGGAGGTCGGCGAAGATCTGGGCAGTGTTGGTGAGCAGGTGGCCGAAGAGCATGCCCGCGCCGTTGAGGGCGTCGTTCTCGGTGGCGACGATGTAAGGAGCGCGCTTGCCATTCCAGTCGAAGGACGAGTTGAGGATGGCTTCGAGGAAATCGCCGTTAGGGAAATGGTCGGTCCACTGGCGCTGGCCCTGAAAGCCGGAAACGATGGCGTTGTGGCCGTGTGACTGTTCGCCGAGGCCCATTTCCTTCAGCTTCGGATTGCCCACCATCAGGTCGCGGGCGATGAGCGCCATCTTCACGCTGTCCTCCCATTCCTTGTCGATCTGCTCGCGCGAGCGAGTGGTGGTCGGGGAGTTGTAGTCCTTTCCTTCCGGGCAGTTTTCCTTCACCCAGGCGAGGGCTTTTTCATACTCGTCCTGATCATACTGGCCCTTTGCCATGCGACCAACGAACTCGGTCATGTCGATGGCTTCGACACGCATGCCGAACCATTTTTCCCAAAGTTTCGAATCGATCACCGAACCCGCGATGCCCATCGAGGTGCCGCCCATGGAGAGGTAACTCTTGCCGCGCATCAGACTGACAGCGAGTCCGCATTGGACAAAGGAAAGGAGTTTGCCGCGCACGTCCGCGGGGATTTCCGTATCGCTGGCGGACTGCACGTCCTTGCCGTAAATGCCGAACGCCGGCAGTCCTTTCTGCGTGTGGCCGGCAAGCACCGCTGCCAGATAGACCGCGCCGGGCCGCTCGGTGCCATTGAAGCCCCAGACGGCCTTCGGCAAATGAGGGTCCATGTCCATCGTTTCCGAACCGTAGCACCAGCAGGGAGTGACGGTGAGGGATACGCCGACGTTTGATAGCCGGAACTTGTCAGCGCAGGCGGCTGCTTCAGCGACTCCGCCGATGCAAGTGTCCGCGATGACGCATTCGACGGGTGTGCCGTCCGGATACCGCAGTTCGGCGGCGATCAGTGCCGCGACAGCCCTGGCCTGCTGCATGGTGCGCTCCTCAAGGGATTCTCTAACGCCGCCCAGGCGTCCGTCGATTGTGGGTCGAATGCCGATTTTTGGATGAAATGAGTTTTGCATGAGATGACGATTTAAGTCGGAGAGTGACGCGATCTTTGTCAGGCTACCTTCGTTTGTCATCCAAAATTTCGGTATTTCTGGGAAAATTGGCGGTTGTCTCAATTCCGGATTCTCCGAGTGACCTGCATGATGAAATTTCACTTAATAGATAATTTTGTCTTTATTTTCTGCGGTGTGTCTGTTGATCTCCCTCATGAACGAAACGCCGGATGCCAATCTCTTCGTTTCGCGGCAGGTCGAGTCATCCCGGTTGTTTTTCCTCGAAAACGACGAGGACGATGATTTTGCGGTCGTTTTCGGCGGCTTCGAAAGCTGCGGTCCGGATTACCGGATCGACCGCAGCAATTTCCCCTGGTTCTCGCTCGAGTTCGTCAGCCACGGGGCGGGCACGCTCTGTATGGGAGGGGTGAACGAGGTGCTCCGGCCCGGCAGTTTTTTCCTCTACAGTCCCAGCCTGCCTCATCAGATCGAAAGCTTTCCGGACAATCCACTCGGTAAGTACTTCGTTGGTTTCAAAGGGGCGGGCGTGGAGGCGTTTCTCGAAAAATACGATATCCGCCCCGGTTACATCTCGCGATGTCTGAAGGGCGAACCGATCCGCAGGACCTTTGACACGTTGATCGATCGCGGCGTCCGCAAGTCCGCTCTGGCACGTCCGCTGTGCGCTGCCATCACCCGCCAGCTCCTCCTCATGTGCCGCGACGATGCGGCGGATCTGGGAAACACCGACACGCTGGCGTTCGCGACCTACACCCGCGTGAAGGAATACATCGAGAAAAACTTCCTCGAACTCAACCAGCTCGACGCGATCGCAAAAGCCTGCGAACTGGATGGTCCGTATCTCTGCCGCCTGTTCTCGCGCTTCCACGATGAGAGCCCCTATCAGTTTTTGACCCGGCTGCGGATGACGCATGCCTCGCGCATCCTGTTGGAAAGCGATGCCACCGTAAAGGAAGTGGCAGCGGCACTTGGATTCAAGGACGCATTCCACTTCTCGCGGGTCTTCAAATCCGTCCACCACGCGCCGCCGTCACGGTTCCGGCAGTCGATGCACCCGCAGTGGTCCGCTTGAAATCACTCATCCAACACCTACTAACATGCTCAAATCAGGAATCCTCAATCCGCACGTCCTCGACCTCATCGCCCGCGTCCGCCATACGAACACGCTGGTGATTTCCGACTGGGCCTTTCCCTTCTGGCCGGAAATCGAAACCGTGGACATCTCGCTCACCCACAACATCCCGACCGTGCTCGACGTGCTGGACCTGCTGACGCCCGTTTTCCAGATCGGCCGCATCTGGCAGGCGGAGGAATTCGTCTCTACCAACTCCAAGGACATGGTCGGGCGCTATGCGAAATCATTCGGCGAAATCCCGCTCACCCGCGAGGCTCACATTGATTTCAAGAAGCGCGTGCCGAAGGCCATCGGCCTCATCCGCACCGGTGACGCGACGCCATATGGCAACCTCATCCTGGAGTCGGCCTGACTCACACCAGGTCCAACAGCTCGGCGAGAATCCGGTCCAGCCGTTCCTGCGAGTGGTGCTCGCGGTAGGCGGCGTAGTCCGGTGAGAGTGTTTGTCCGCCGAGGAGCAGGGGAATCGCGGCGAGCGCCTCCTCCGCATCACCTTCCGGGATGTTGATGCCGAGCTGATAGTTTTCGACGCGGTGTCCGACGCATTCGCCCGCGGTGGCGATGCAGGGGATTTCAAATGCCGCGGCCTTGCTGAGCGTGCCGCTGCTGCCTTGGAAATCTTCGTAGGCAGCCCAGGCGATGTCGAAGGTTGAGAAAAGCGAGTTGTAATCCGCCTCGTCGGGGATGCGGCCGGCGTTGGGATCGAAGTGAAGGTTGTCGATTTCACCCGCCGCGATTTTTTTCACGAGCGTCCCGATCTGCTCACGCTCGGTGGCGCTGAATTCCTGCAAACGGATCGTGCCGGCGCAGACAAAGTAGTAGGGCCGTCCCTTGTCGCGCGCGAGTTCCGCCGTGCGCAGCAGCGTGAGGAATCCCTTGCGGCGTTCCAGTCCGATGATGCCGATAATGCCACGTCCGGCGGCCTTTTGTTTCACCGCGACCGCGAGTGGAGAAGGCTGCTCGGGAAGGTTGGCCTGGGTGACGTCCGGATAGGCGATGACGTTTTTCCCGCTGAGTTTTTCCATCGCAGGGATGAAACGCTCGTCGAGCACGCCTATGCCGGGGCAGAGGTCGCTCTGCAGGATGGCGTCGCCCTTGGCTAACAGTCGAAGCGATTTTTTCGGCGAAGCCTTCTCACCGTGATGGTGGTTCCTCAGGTAGAGACCGCTCCACGGACGGTTGAGCAGGAAGTGCGGAACTCCGGAGAAAGGGAGAAAGCGCAGGTAGCTGTCGAGATAGGGGAAATAAACGAGGTCGGCGCGCATTCCGCTCAGCGCTTCCGCGTCCGACAAATGGTCGGCGGCGCTCTTCCAGCGGAGGAAGGTGCGCAGCGGATCGCCCTCGAAGCGGCCGTTGAAAAAACTGCGTTTCCCGCTGGGTAGTTCGTGAAAAAAGACGCGCCCATCAAGATCCGCCGCCTCTCCGCAGATCACCTTCCGTAGGTCCGTCATTGCGGCTTCCGGTGCGGGACAAAGCCCGATCACGTTCGCGCCGTTCCTCAGGAATGACGCGGTGAACTGACTGAAATACATCGGATGATGTCCGACCCACAAAGGATCGATGAGCGCCACGGTTTTTGCTCGGGTGGAACTCATGCGGCGTGGGCTGGAAACGGTTGAGCCGTGGTGTGGATCCACGACGAGCGGACCATGAACGCCTGTGGCAGGCCCACCATCATGCCGAAGATGACGCCGACGAGGCGCTCCTGGAATGGATTGGCAGTGAGTGTTTCGCTGATGAGACAGCAGGTAGCCACGAACGGGAGAAATGCAAGCCACTGATCCGGTCCGGGATCGGAGGCGTTCGCCCGCGCGGAAAGCAGGCTGAAGGCACAGGTGCCGCCGAAGAGCAGAAGGTAGCTGGCCAGCGCGATCACGCCTCCTGATAGTAGGCCGTAGGTCCACACCGAGTGCCCTGCGAACCAGATGTCGTTGAATCCCCCCTCGTCCTGCGGGAAGACCAGATAGATTTCCGGCAGATAAGCGGGATCCCAGTAATACGACGAGCCGATGCCGCGACCGTTGATGTAGTGCACGGGATCCGCATCAAGGATTTTCATGATCGCATCCGCCTCCGCCATGCGGGTGAGATAGGAGATGTCGGACCCGAGGTTCTGGCTGGCAGCGTTGTGGAAAAGGCGCTCGTTCCAGCGCTCCAGCATCATCGGCTGGACGAGAGCGACGGCGATCAGCGCGAAAACCATCAGTGCGCCGGCGGCACCCACCGGCAGGAGCCGCTTGAGCAGGCTGGACCAGCCGAATTGTTTCCACCGCACACCGAGCATGAAGCAAACCGAACAGGCCAGACCGGAGGCGATGACGGGAAAGAACAGCGAGCGGGTCACGGTGATGAGGATGCCAGCAAAAAGTATGCCGCTGGCGGCCAGCAGGCTCCAATGGAAGCGCCCGCGCAGCAGCACCGCGCAGCCGATCCATGCGGCGACCCAGTTGGTGGCCGGGCTCTGCACTTCGAGCCGCACCGTTTCCAGTGTCGCGGACGTGAAGACCAGCCCGTGGATGATCCGCCACACGACGTTGGTGCAGGCGGCGATGAAAATGGGCCGGACAATGCGCGATGCAGGGATGCCCATGCAGCCGGCGATGTGGGCGTTGACGATTCCGAAAAGGCAGAGAATCAGCGGCAGGATCACGCGGATGGAACGGCCGGGAGAAACTCCCTGCAGCGCGGCGTTGGCCAGCATGTAGACCATGAACAGCGCCCAGAATGCGATGAGCCACGCACCCGGTCTGACAGTTAGGTGACGCCATCCCAGTTTCAGGATTCCCAGTGTGGAACCGACGCAGGCACCGAGGAAAACGAGCTGATCAAGTCCGGTGCTGCCGCCGCTGACGTTGGAAATCTCATTCCGGTGGTCCAGCGCGAAGGAGAGCATGAACACCCAGATCAGCCGCTCCACCCAGACAGCCTCGCGGGCTTTCGGGATGACGATGTGGTCCGGAGGATCTGCTGCTGCGAAAATCACGGGATTTACATGGCCAGGATTCGATCGAAAATCGCAGCGGTCTTTTCGATGGGAAACGTCTCCTCGGCGTAAGCGCGCGCGTTGGTGGCGAGTTCCGACCGCAAGCTGTCGGAATCATGGAGGCGGTCGGCGGCAGCGAGGAATCCATCGAGATCGCCCGGTGCCACGATGAGACCCGCCTTGTGGTCGCGGGTGATGCGGGCCGCGAGATTGTCCAGCGGCATCGCCAGCAGCAGCGGACGTCCCGCGCAGAGGTAGCTGAGGGTTTTCGAAGGAACCGAGAACGTTCCAGCCTCTTCTTCAAGAATGCCGACGAGCACGTCACCGGAAGCAAGCACCTCCGGCAGGTCGCGGAACGGCTGATAGGGAAGGATCACCATGTTAGTCAGATTCGCCGCCGCGGCCTCCTTGCGCAGCCACTCCGCGCCGATTCCTTCGGAGACGATCACCACGCGCACCTTCGGATCATCGGAATGGCGGCGGGCAAGTTCCAACAGCATCGCCGGATTGTGCTTCATGCCGATGGTGCCGGAATACAGATAGACAAACTTGTCGTGCAGCACATGGCGGCGGGACCACGCGTTGTCCTTCGGCAGCGACGGGATTTCCTCGATGAGCGCCCAGTTCGGAATGACGGCGACCTGTGAGGGATCGACACCGAACTCGCTTGATAGAATTGGCGTGAAGTCCTCGGTGATGGCGATGATGCGCGAGCTGCGTCCGAACTGCCGGCGGTCCAGATGGCGGTACCAGGCCCCCACCCATGCTCCGGCGACCGGGATCTTGCGGCGGAGGATCTTGTCCACGGCGAGACTGTAGAAATCCTGGACCCAGTAGTAAAAACGCCCGCCGTCTGCGATGGCCGCGCGGGTGATCGGCTCCTGGGTCTCGGTGGGGGTGTTGCCGGATAGCACTGCGTCAGGCTTCCAAGCGGTGATGAATTTTGCGACTTCTTTTCCGTAACAAACCTCCATGTTTCGCCGGCGGCGGAAGGAATATTTGTAGCGCACGTAGTCCGGATTCATCTGGATCTCCCGAAACTCGAGAGTGGGGGAATCACCGGCTTTTCTCGCAAGGTCGCCGCGTGGCGTCTGCAGCGAACTCGCAAAGGCATGCACGACATCGTGCCCGCGTGCCGCCAAGGCACGGCTCAGCGAGGTCGGAAAGGCATGGCCTGCGTAGTCGTGAACGACGATTCTCATACAAGGGGGAACAACGGAAGTATCTGATGCCGAATGGCGAACGCCCCATTCTATGTTCCGGGTCCCCACTGTCAACGACACCACTTCACGTGATCACGTAGGCGCGCTGCGGTGCCCTTGCCAAATTCGCGTGGCTGAATGTTTGCATCGGTCCGCGGATTGCTTTAGTTTCCAAACAATGGTGGTGACAAAAACGTTGCGTGCGGCGGCCGGTTGGATCGAGCTGGGTCTGGCGGATGAGGCTCTTTACGAGCTTCACTCGCTGCCTTTTGATGAACAGACCGGGCGTGAATTTCTCGAAGTGAAACTGGCGGCGCAGATGGAATGCCAGTCGTGGAACGGTGCTTCGGAAACGGCCAGGCTGCTTTGTTTGAAAGCGGCGAACGAGCCGGAGTTTTTCCTGCGCGCCGCCTACTGCCTGCATGAGACGGGCGACACGCTCGCCGCCTGCAACCAGCTCTTGCGGGGGCCGAAGGCCTTGTTCGAAATGGCGCTCTTCCACTACAACCTCGCCTGTTACCTGTGGACGCTGGGTGAGGGCGACCGCGCGCGCGGCCATCTGAAGCAGGCGATCACGATGGATGAATCCTATCTCGATGCGGCCCGCGAGGATAGGGATTTGTTAGGAATCGGCGAGGTGTGACGTGACCCAGGCATTCCTGCCTGTTGTTGCTGGTGCTTGTGAAAGAACAGACAGGAATGTCTGTGTCACGCCGGTCTATTCCACGTTCTGCACTTGCTCGCGGATTTTCTCCAGCTCTGTCTTCGCCTCGACGATGGTCTGCGCGATGGACGCGTCGTTCGCTTTTGATCCGATGGTGTTGAACTCCCTGAACAGCTCCTGACAGAGGAAGTCGAGAGCGCGGCCCGGTGGCTCGGCGGCATCAAGGTATTCGCGGAATTTTGCGAAGTGGGAATCGAGGCGGGTGAGTTCCTCGCTCACGTCGCAGCGGTCGGCGAAAAGAGCGATTTCCTTGGCCACGCGTTCGTCCGCGGGATCGAGATCGAGGCCGGCGTCGCGCAGGCGTTTGGCGAGCATCTCGCGCTGGCGGATGGGTCGGCCGGGTGCTTCGGCGGCGATTTTTCCAGCGAAGGAAACCAATGTTTCGAGACGGGCGAGGAAGTCGGATTTCAAATGCGAACCTTCCGTTTCGCGCATCGCGGCGAGTTGGGCGAGAGCGTCGGTCAGCGCTGGCTCGATGGCGCTCCAAGCAGCTTCAGCGTCGATTTCGCTGCTGCCGGCAGAAATGATGCCCGGCTGCCGCAAATAGTCCGCTGCGGTGGGGAGCAGCTCGTAGCCGACAGTTTTTCGCAATTCCACAAAGGCGTCGGCGAATGACCGGGCGAGCGCTGCGTCCACACGGATGACGGATGCCTCGCCGGAAGAGCGTTCGAGATTGAGCGAAACCTGGATGCGGCCCCGCGAAACGACGGCGAGCACCGCCTTGCGGATGCGGGCATCGAGTTCGGAAAGCTCGCGCGGTGCCTGCACGACCACCTCGGCCTGTTTGCGGTTGACGGAGCTGATTTCAATCGTCGCCTGCCACCCGTCCGTCGCCGCCGAACCGCGGCCGAATCCTGTCATTGAATGCATGTGGAAATCATGACCAACGAACGACGGACGCAGGAAGAGGAATTTTCCCCACTTCGATGTTCAGCGTTGGACGTTCGATGTTCGATGTTCAACCTTCCCCGCATGGCGAAGGTTTTGGTCGGGCTCTCAGGCGGCGTGGACAGCGCGGTGGCGGCGGCGCTGCTGGTGGAGCAGGGCCACGAGGTGGCGGCGGGATACATGAAAAACTGGATCAACGACGAGGGGATTCCGGGCGACTGCCCGTGGGAGCAGGACATCGAGGACGCGCGCGCGGTTTCGAAAACGCTTGGCATCGAGTTCCGCGTGATTGATCTGATCGACTCCTACCGCGACCGGATCGTGGAATACCTGATCGAAGGCTACCGCGCCGGGATCACGCCGAATCCGGACGTGTGGTGCAATCGTGAGATGAAATTCGGCGTGTTTCTCGATTACGCGCTCTCGCAGGATTTCGAATTCGTCGCCACCGGCCACTACGCCCGGCGGCGGACGCTTGCCGACGGCACGGCCGCCATCCTGCGCGGTGCCGATCCTAACAAGGACCAGAGTTATTTCCTCTCGCTGATGACCCAGTGGCAGGCCGCGCACGCGCTTTTTCCGACAGGGGAGATGCTCAAGCCGGAAGTGCGCGAAGTGGCGCGGCGTTTCAACCTTCCCGTTTCGGAAAAGAAGGACAGCCAGGGGATCTGTTTCCTCGGTCAGGTGAAAATGAGTGACTTCCTCCGTCATTATGTCGCTGACACCCCAGGCGAGATCGTCGATCCATCAGGCAAAGTTCTTGGAGAACATTGCGGCCTGCACCTCTATACGCTCGGCCAACGGAAAGGCCACGGCGTCGCATCGCCGCGAGCGGGGATGGCCTATGTCGTCGTCGGCAAGGATGCTGCTAGAAACCGCCTGATCGTCGGATGGGACATGCCCGAATCGGATGGACTTTACGCCACCGAATGCAAGGTCGGAACCTTGTCGGCGATCAACGAGCCGTTCGATAAAAAGCGCCTGATCGACGCCCAGCCGCGGTATCGGGCGAAGGCTGAGCCGGCGGTTTTGGAGCCGACCGACGACGGCAGGGTGCGTCTGAAATTCCAACGGCCGCAGCGGGCGATCGCGCCGGGACAGATCTGCGCGTTTTACGATGGCGGAAGGATGTTGGGTGGGGGAGTGTTTGAAACGGTGGCGTGATCCCACTGGCGAAATGAATTTGCCTTTGGGCCAGCCAGGTTGGGCTTCGCCAATACTGACAATGCCTGCTAACGCAGGCTCTGGATTCGCGGTCCCTATCGGTTGCCAGAAGTCATTGCCGAAACTCCCTCATGCATGTGCCACCGAAAGGCTGTCTGGAGTTCACATCTCCAGCGTGCTCTTCATGAAGACAAGCTGAAGACGTGAACTCCGGACAGCGGAAAGAAAGCCGTCGCCGCAAACAAGTTCTGGCAATGACTTCTGGCAAGCGGTCCATAAGAAAAGAGCCGCCTTTGCGGGCGGCTCTTGGTAAATTGAGAATGCTTGTTAGCGGGAATCAGCCTCCGGTGCGCGGCGGACGCTTCTTTTTGTCCGGCGTCACATCTTTCATACCTTGCGAGTCCTTGCGTTCGCGCTGGATCTGCTGCTGCCGTTCTGCGGCGCGCTGGACCCAGGATTTCTTGCCGCTGACGGGGCGGGCCTTGAGCTCGGGCTCTGGGATCTTGTTCATCAGCCAGGTCTGGCCGATGGAGAAGATGTTCTGGGTTGTCCAGTAGAGCGCGAGCGCGGAGGCGTAATTATAACAGAAGAAGAAGAACATGAAGGGCATGAACTTGATCATGTTCTGCTGCATCTTGTCCCCGGTCTTCGGCGTCATCTGGATTTGCAGGAAACTGGTGATCGCCATGACAACAGGCAGAATGTTGATCGGAATGACGTTGCCGAAGATCGGCAGTTCAAAGGGTAGGTGAAAGGTATACAAGGTATCCGGTTGGGACAGATCGTGGATCCAGAGGAAGCCGTGCCCGCGCAGCTCTACAGCGTAGCGAAGCATGCTGAAGAAGCCGTAGAAGATCGGGATTTGGATGAACATCGGCAGGCAGCCGCCGAGCGGGTTGATGCCGTAGGTCTTGTAGAGCCCCATCATCTCGGTGTTGAGCTTGTTAGGATCGTCCGAATACTTTTCTTTGATCTTTGCCATCTCCGGCTGGAGCTTGGACATGCGCTTCATGGTGTGGGTGGACTTCGCATGCAGCGGCCAGATGCAGATCCGGACGGTGAGGGTGAGGAAAATGATCGCGAGGCCCCAAGCCCAGTTTTTCGCCACTCCGTCGAGTAGGTGATGATAGGTATTCAACACCCAGTTAAGCGGGCGGGAAACCCACCAGAACCACCCGTAGTCGATCACGTTGCCCCAGCCATCGCCCCAATGATTGTCCATCTTCTGAAGCATGTTGTTGTGCTTCGGACCGACGAAAAGCAGATAGGAAAAGGTTTTGGGTTCGTGTGGATTGAGCGTGGTGGAGGGCAATTGAAGTCCCGCGCGGACGGAGGTTTCCGGAGTGTTGGATTCGGGAAGTACGACATCACTCGGTTTTGCCCACATGCTGGTGATCGCAGGATCCTTCGGGCGGAGCACGGTGGCGAAGAACTGGTTGGTAACTCCGGCGTATTCGATTTTGTCATCGGCGGGGCTCGTCTGACGGACCTGCGCCGCGCTCATCATTCCTTTTTTGAAGGTGGTGCTGGCCTTGAAGTGGGTGCTGCCGGAATTCCGCCAGAAGAAGGAAGTGTAGCCGACCTCGCGTTGGTTGTTCGCGGTGGATTCACCGATGAAGATGCTCCATTGGTTGATGTTCAGGGTGGTGGCAGCAGCATTTTCCAACTGAAGGTCGAAGTTGAGCAGATAGGGGGCACCCGGTTCCGAGCCTTCCATCAGGCTGAAAGTTTTTTTGGCGATCAAACCCGAAGGCAGCTTGGCGATGTAGACCGCTTTTTTACCCTCGACGGACTCTTCGGCTTTGTAGGCATAGGGAACATTTTCCAGATTTTCGCCAGCTCCTGCGAGCGCGCCGATCGGACCGCTGCCGAAGCGGTTGGCTTTCACCCGGGCGGTTTTGCTGCCGACTTCGAATTCCGTTTTGAATTCCGCATATTTCACGCCGCCGCCGATGTTGGTGAGGGTGAAGGCGATCTTGTCATTTTCCAATACCTTGAGCTCCTCATCGGTCGGTGGCGGTGGTGGTTCCACAGTGAGCTCGGCCGTGGTGACTGCGGCCGGATCTTTGCCAGGTTCGACGGTGGCCTGGAGCTTCTGTTCAGCAGCGAGGCGTGCGGCCTCTATCTGCTGGTTCTTGTTCATGTAATAGAAATTCGTGACGAGCAATGCGCCGCAAATCGTTAGGATGACCCAGGTTTTCTTGTCGTACATGGAGGCGTGTTGGAAAGTGCTAGTGGTGGGGTGTTTCGCGGTGGTCGCAGCAGGAATGTTTTTCTCCGGGCGCACTTCGGGGTGACGGGACGGGGTCATAACCGCTGCCGCCCCATGGATGACAGCGGAAAATCCGGCAAATTCCCATCCAGGAGCCGCGGAAGGGTCCGTGAACTTCAACGGCTTGCAAAAAATAGTGCGAGCATGTTGGGGAAAACCGACAACCGGCGGCCGGACCGGCGGTGAATTTGATCATCGGATTGAGGACCCGTTGGTAAAAACGGATCAGGACGCGGATCACAAAAGTGAGGAATCGCGAAATCACGATTTGTCGTCGGGGCGGGGAAGGAGGCCGAGCCGTCTGGCCTGCCGCAGCCAGTCCGCCTCAAGTTCGGCAAAGGTGGCCTGCGATGCACCCGGGCGGGCGATGGTCACCAGATAGCGGCGGATTTCGGGGAAATTCGGTGCATGTTCCTGCACCAGCGAACGAAACCGCCGGCGTAACAGGCTGCGGTCGTGTGCCTTGCCGCTGCGGCGGGTGGTGATAAAGCCGGTGCGGATCGTTGCCAGCGCCGGATCAGCCAAAGTGCTTAAAATGACAAACCGGCCGGCTTTCGCCTGACCGGTGTTTTTCACCCGTGCGAAATCCGCACGGTGCGTCATGCTGCATTTCCTCGGAAGTCGCATGGTAGGGATGCGGGTTGCTCCCGTAGCGGCCCGTGGGCAACAACTCAGTTGTGCTGAGTGGTGTGGCGGCTGTATTGCAGCTCAACGCCCTTGGGAATGAGGCGCTTGCGGCCTTTTTGGCGACGGCGGCGAAGGATGTCGCGTCCGGATTTGGTTGCCATACGGGCCCGGAAGCCGAATTGGTTTTTCCGTGTGCGCTTGGATGGCTGATAAGTACGTTTGCTCATGGCGGGGCCTCAATAAATGTTCTTTGTCCGAGTCGGTCAGCGGCTCGGGGCGCGAACTCTAGGAGCCGGAAGCGGGTTGTCAATCCACCAGTGGCAGGAAATTGAGAAATTTCCTGAATTTTTCCGGATCATCGGTGAATCCGATTGAAAACAAGCATGCTGCGGAATTTCGCGGGGGCGGAAATTTCCGGTGCAATGATCTTTCCCGACGATGCGTATGGCTCGGATGCGATTGGAATGGGGGATTTTTCTTTGCCTGCCGGGCTTGGCGATGGCTGAAACGGGCGCCTCTCCGTTCGACGCCGCCCGCGAGGTTTTGGAACTCCATTGCCTGGAATGCCACACGAAGGACCAAGCCAAGGGCGATCTGGTTTTCGAAACGCGGGAAGGAATGATCCACGGTGGGGAAGGCGGCGCTGCTCTCAAACCCGGCGATCCCAAGGGCTCGCCGCTCCTCGAACGCGTCCGACTCGACGCCGAGGACGACGACCGCATGCCGCCGAAGAAAAAAGGCGAACCACTCCAGCCCGCCGAAATCGCCGCCTTGGAAAAATGGATCTCCGCCGGTGCCCTATGGCCGGATGGTGAGTTCCTTGCGCCTAAGTCGAAAATCGCGCTGCCGCGCTGGGACGCCGCGCCGGACCCGCAGATCGTATCGATCGAGGCGTTTCCAAAGCAAGTCAGCCTGGAATCGTCCGCCGACTTCCACCGGATCATCGTCATCGCTCGTTTCAAGGACGCCTCCACCCACGACATCACCCATCAGTCGAAACTCACCCTCGCTGATCCATCGCTCGCCACTCTCACCGGCACCTCGCTCCTTCCGAAAAAGGACGGCTCCACCACGCTCAAAATCGAATACCGCGGCCTCGGCACCGAAGTTCCCGTCATCGTGAAAGACGCGGAAAAGCCCCGGCCCATTTCATTCCAGCTCGATGTCATGCCCGTCATCACCGCGGCCGGCTGCAATACCGGCTCCTGCCACGGCTCCGCGCGCGGGCAGGATGGATTCCACCTCTCACTTTTCGGCTTCGATCCGAAGGGCGACCATTTCCGCCTCACCACGGAAATGGCCGGCCGCCGCATCAATCTCGCCGTGCCCGAAGAATCCCTTTTAATCACCAAGTCGCTCGGCAGCGTGCCCCACACCGGCGGCAAGCTGATGAAAAAGGACAGCCCGTTCTACAACACGCTGGTCGACTGGATCCGCGGCGGCGCGAAAATCGACGAAGGTGAGATCGCCAAGCCCACCGGCATCGAGGTGCAGCCGAAGCAACTCGTCCTCACCGGTCCCGACGTGCGCATCCCGTTTACCGTCCGTGCCATCTACTCCGACGGCACCGACCGCGACGTGACGACGCTGTCCCGCTTTTCCACCTCGAACGACAACTCGGTCACCATCAAGCCGAGCGAAGGCACCGCCGCTTCCAAGAACCGGGGCGAGGCATTTTTGTTAGCGCGCTTTCACACTTTTACCGAAGGTTCGCAGGCCATCGTCGTCCCTGCCGATTTGAAATACAACCGTCCGGAAATCACTCCGTTCAATTACGTCGACAACCACGTCCTCGAAAAACTCAACAAGCTGCGCATCGTCCCGTCCGAACTCGCGGACGACGAATCCTTCCTGCGCCGCGTCTTCCTCGACATCGTCGGCCTGCCACCGACTCCGGAAGAGCGCGCGAAGTTTCTGGCGGACACGCGGAAGGACAAGCGGGACGTCCTCGTCGACGATCTGCTGGGCCGCAAGGAGTTCACCGAAATGTGGGTGATGAAATGGGCGGAGCTGATGCAGATCCGCACCTTCAATGCCGACGGCAAGAATGTTTCCTACAAGGCCGCGCTCAATTATTACCAATGGCTGCGCGAGCGCATCGCCGGCAACATGCCGTTCAACAAGCTGGTTCAGGAACTTCTATCAGCGGAAGGCGGCACATTTTCCAGCCCGGCCACGAACTTTTTCCAGATCGAGCAGGACACGCTGAAGCTGACGGAAAACGTCGCGCAGGTTTTCATGGGCACGCGCATCCAGTGCGCCCAGTGCCACAACCATCCGTTCGACCGGTGGACGATGGATGACTACTACAGCTTCGCCGCATTCTTCGCCCAGGTGAAACGCAAGCCCGCCGAGGATCCGCGCGAGCGCATCGTTTATGACGAGGGCGGTGAGATCCAGAACCCCGTCACCAAGAAGAACATGACACCCAAGTTCCTCGGCGGTCCGACGCCGGATCTGGGCAAGCAATCACGCCGCGTCGCCGTCGCTGACTGGCTGGCGTCGCCGGAGAATCCGTGGTTCGCCAAGAACGTGGTGAACATCGTGTGGGCGCATTTCAACGGCGTGGGCATCGTCGATCCCGTGGACGACGTCCGTGTTTCCAATCCGCCGTCGAATCCCGAACTGCTCGACGCGCTCGCGGAAAAGTTCGTTTCCTACAACTACGATTTTAGAAAACTCGTCCGCGACATCTGCACCTCGCGCACCTATCAGCTCTCGACCCGCACCAATGAGACCAACCTCACCGACACGCGGAATTTCTCCCACGCCATGATCCGCCGCGTGCGCGCCGAGGTCCTGCTCGACTGCATCTCCCAGGTCACCTCCACGCCTAACAAATTCAAGGGGCTTCCTCTCGGCGCCCGTGCCGTCCAGATTGCCGATGGAAACACATCGAACTATTTCCTGACCACCTTCGGCCGTGCCAGCCGCGCCACGGTTTGCTCCTGCGAGGTGAAGATGGAGCCGAACCTCTCCCAAGCTCTGCATCTTCTGAATGGCGACACCACCCAGCAGCGGGTCCGCCAGGGTAAAAAGGTGGAAACACTTCTCAACGAAAAGAAGTCACCCGCAGAGATCATCGACAGCCTCTATCTGACTGTTCTCTGCCGTCCGCCAACAGACATGGAGAAAGAGAAGCTTGTCAGCGCGGTGGCGGAGCAGAAGGAGCCCGCGATGATCAAGGAAACGCTGGAAGACATCTTCTGGGCGCTGCTGAACTCGAAGGAGTTCATTTTCAATCATTGAAAAGTAGTCCCGGACTTCAGTCCATTCTTCAAAATCGTAAGAACGGACTGAAGGCCAATGCCTTTAAGGATTGGATCGCGGACAGTCCGCTGCTTGATCCCGGCAAGGGATTGCGGATATCAGCCCGGGGTCGAGGAGCGATAGCGACAACCACCCCGGGAGAAGGATTCTTCTTCGATGGGCACCCTGAAAGGTGTGCTGGAAACGTCCGCATGGCCACGGAACGCGCAAGCTTCCATGACCCGCTGCCGGGGTCGAATTGCTTTTGGACGTGAAACCCGGGGTGGTCGCTGACGCTCGACCCCGGGCTACCCTCTGTAATCCCTCGCGGGATCAAGAAATCAGGCGGAATTTCCGCCAATCCTTCAAGGCATTGGACTGAAGTCCTCGACTACGTTGGGCAGTTCCTTCTCACCGGATTGTCTGCCGGTGAAGAGGCCTGTCATGAGCGCTTCATCCAGCGCGGACGGTCAGCCAAAGAAAAAGAGTGCGGACGATCAACGTCCGCACTCTTTACCTATGAAAAACTGCTGGATCCGATAGACTCGATCAGCGTGGATTCACGTCGGTCACCGGAATGATGATGATCGGCGGGACGTGTGGTGGGAAAGGAGGGAGATCGAGTGGATTGGGAAGGGGCTCGGAAACGATCGAGGCGACCTTCGCACTCTTGGCGCTTTTCGAACTCTTCGAGCTGACCGCTTCGTCGCCGGTGTTCGGATCGAGCTTGGCGAGCAGGGCCTGCACTGCGGTGATCGACTCGGGCATGGTGGCGATGGCGCACTGGGAGACGATGCGCATGCTGTCCGGTGAAACGGTGATGGCGGTCTGGACGATGGAAACGACGAGTTGCACGTCGGCTTCGCTCGCCTTGATCGCCATTTTGACGATTTCGCAGGCGCAGGTTGGATTCGCTCCGACTTCGGACTCGACGACTTCGAGCACCTTGGCGGGATCGAGCTTGATGCGTTGCTCGACGGAAAGAGCCACCTTGAGACAGTCAGCGCCTTTTTCCGATTTGCCGGTTTCGCGGTAAACTGCGGAAATGAGGGCGAGGCCGGTTTGCAGGCTGTCTGCGGAAATTTCGTAAGGCGCACCACCGGTTGAACTTACCATGACCTTGCGGTAGGGCGAGGGGTTGCGCAGCACGTTGAGATCCACCACTGCTTCCACATTACGCGGGGAGGTGGATTCGGTGTTGAGAGTGAGCGCGTCTTGGGCGGCATAGACCGTTTTCCCTTCGGAAATCCGGCCTTGGGCTTTCTTCAGCACGGGAACTTCGTATTTGCCGGGCAGCATGCTGTCATCGGCGAAACGGGAGACGCTGCTATCGTCGAGTAGGTCAGCTTTGCTGCTGATCTCGGAAGAGCGGGGGGCGCTTGCCAAGTTCTGAGCTGTCAGTGGGGCTAACGAGCTGAGAAGAAGGAAAGCAACCATGTGGGGGGACACAGGTGTTTTCATAAGTTTGGGGGAACGGCGAAACTAAAGTCAAAAAATCGATGCTTGGCAATTCTTGATCATCACGGTCTGATCGTAGATTTGCGTATTGAATTTCAAGTGTCTGATTTTGAATGAGTTATTTGTTGATTTTGCTTTGGCTGCGTTGGTATTTAAGAAAGCTTAAATATTCACAAGTTTTTATAAATGTGCGGATCAGGCATAAAAACCCCAAATTCCGGTTCTTCAGACCCCATCAAATCCGCCGACTCCGACACTTGCGGGAAGGGTGCGGCTGTGCGAGAAACGTGGGTCTTTGGAAATGATTCCGACCCCCAATCAGATTTTCGCCAGTTTCGAACGGGGCGAGATCGAGCGCGATGAAGTTCACGCGCTGATGGCGCTCCATGCGCGGGAGTTGATCCACGAAATGGAGGAGGATCATCAGAATCCGGCGGCGGCGTTGATCGAGACGCTTTTGGCGCGACGGTTTGCCGGACGCCTGGCACGCAGCCACGGCGGGCGGTTGTTAAGGGAAGTCCTGGTAGCGCTGGCGGACGCGCCGGATTTTCCACCGGCGAAGTATTTGTGGAATGCGTCCCATCCGGACATGCCGCTGCACTGCTTTTTCAGAATGCGCCGTGAGCCGGTTTTCCGGATTCTCGCCATCCGGCCCAAAAGCGGGGAAATCTCGGTGGACGTTGAACATGGAAGTGCCGGACGGGGGAAGGGGACCCGTCGGACTTTCGTGTTGAAACGCGACGATCTCTGGCGGCTGCGGGTGGTCAGGGAGCCTTGATCGACAGGAACGGTTCGATTTTTTTCAGCGACGCCGGGCCGATCCCAGCAGCCCTGAGCAGATCCTGGAGAGTCTTGTAGGGGCGGGCCTCAATGATCGCATCAGCGGTCTTTTCACCGATCCCGGGAATCGTCATCAATTCGTCGCGCGCGGCGGTGTTCGGGTCGATCTTGTCTGCTGGATCGGCTTTTTTCTGTCCCTTGGCGGCTTCGATTTCGGCGGTTTCCTCGCGGGCCTCCTTGCGGATTTCCGGCAGTTTGTCCCAATCCGTTTTCGCCCAAGCTCCACGGCCCGCGCGGGCGGCGGTGAGTTCCAGATCGGCCAGCACTTCCCGCCACTCATTGCCGCTGGTGCCGTCAGGACGTTGGTGAACGACGCCGAAGGCCCGTGCAAGTCCTTGTGAAACAAGCCATTCCGAGAGATCATTGCCATCGGATGTTTCCACGAATGCGTAAATGCGGCTGAAACGACCGTCGCCCCGACCGTCTGCGAAGCTGGTGAACACCGTGAAGGGCTTCGCCAACAGTCGGCGGGTCTCCACCTTGGCGGCTTCTCCTACGGATTTTGCCGTCATAATCTCACTGATCCCGAAATAACGGCGCTGGTCGCGGAGGCGGCGGGCATTGGAATCATCGCCCTGCACGTGCATTTCAATGCAGTCGGCCCCGTAGAGGCGGATCGTCTGCTCCTTGCCGTCTGGAAGGCGCACCGAGAAACTGTCGCCGTCCGCCCATTCGGTGGGAATCAGCACGCAGTTCGGAATTTTCGTGATTTCGCTGCCTAACGAAATTGATGCAAGTGACAGGAAAAGAAGGACAAGGCGCTTTTTCACGGACTGACCATAGCCGATTTGGTCCTGATCCACAAGCGCGGGACCAAGGTAATGCAGGCGCTGAAAAGCCCCGCCGCCAGCCCCCACCAGACGCCGATCGCTCCCATTTGATGCCAAAACGCCAGCCCTGCGCTGACCGGCAGGCCGACCAGCCAATAAGCAGAGAATCCCATCAACGCCGGGATTTTCGCATCGCGCAGCCCGCGCAGCATCCCAGAGGAGACGACTTGCAGGCTGTCGAAAAGCTGGAAAATCCCCACGATCACCAGCAGCGCGCCCGCCAGTTCGATCACACCCGGTTCGTTGATGAAAAGCGACGCGAGAAATTTTCCGAAAACCAGAAACGCCGCCGCCCCCAGCAACGAATAACCGGCACCTAACAGCCAGCCGGAGACAGCGATCACCCGCAGCCGCGAGGTTTCACCCGCTCCATAGGCCTCGCCGATTCTCACCGTCAGCGCCATCGAAAGCCCGAGCGGCAGCATGAACGCGGTGGCCGCCATCGTGATCGCGATCTGATGGGCTGCCATCGCCTCCGCGCCGAACCTCCCCATGATCAATCCCGCTACCGAAAACGCCGTCACCTCGCAGAGCATCTGGATGCTCGCTGGAAAACCAACGGCCAGCAATTGCCTCACGTCACTGAAATTCGGCGCCCGGAACCAACGGTAAGGCACCCAGTCCCGCAGGCCCTTCGCGTTCAGCAGCCAAACGATCATTGCCACCACGATCGCCACCCGGGCCGTCAAAGTCGCCCACGCCGCGCCCTCGAAGCCCATCGCCGGGCACCCCAGATTTCCATAAATCAGCACCCAGTTCAGCGCGACGTTCAGTCCCACACCGCCTAGGAAAATCCAAAACGGCGGCCACGGGCGGTTCAGCGCGTCCGCGTGGTTTTTCAGAGCGATCGACGCCAGCGCCGGGATCACCGACACCATGATGATCCTGAAAAATCCCGTTGTCCGCGCCGTCACCTCACCGGGCTGGCCGAAAACATCCAGTCGATAGGAAATCCCCCAAGCCACCGCCGCGATCAGCACGCCGAGAGCGATCGACAGATAGAGCCCGTGCCGGCAGCTCCCGCGCACCCGAGCCGGATCGTCCGCTCCGCGCGAGTTCGACGTCATCACCGAAACTCCCGTCAGCAGACCGATCCCGAAAACAAACGGCACATGAAACAGCGAATTCGCAAACGTCAGCGCCGCCAGATCCTTCACTCCCAAATGACCCACCATCAACGTATCCACCACCCCCAGCAGCATCTGGCTGAGCTGCCCGATCATCAGGGGCAGAGCCAACCGGAGCGTCTGGCGGGATTCGTGAAGCAGTGACATGAGCGGGCAACGGTGTCGTGCCGGACCGTGATTTTGTCCATGAGATACTCTTCCGGAAAAGAATCAGGAAATCCGTGGAATTTTACGGTTGCCCTCCGGTCCGGAGTTGCTACATCTCCCCGCGTCGCCGTTCCGGTGACAGATTACCAACGCCTCGGTAGCTCAGTTGGTAGAGCAGTTGACTCTTAATCAATTGGTCCTTGGTTCGAATCCAAGCCGGGGTACTTATTTATTATCAATGATTTAGGGAGCTGGAAGGCTCCTTTTTTGTTTTGCTGGAAAAGGGCCTGCTGTCAATTCGCTGTCAATTTTCACCGGTATTAAAACACAGAGGATTACATCCCGCTACGGCTGCGCTCGATCGCGATGCTGGCCTTCTTCGAGTTGCTCAGCGCCTTGTCGATGTTCGAGAGCGTCACCGGCTGGAAGTCAGCAGGAGGCTGGAACGAGCTGTAGCTGACGTTGGCCTCGGTCTTCGGCATGCCGTGCTCGTAGGCATCCTGGGTTTCGACCGGGATCCAGATGGCATCTTTGCCGATGACCCGGGGAAGTGAGGCGTTCATCTGACCACGGAGATCGTCGTTGCACGTGGTGTCGAGGTCCTTGCGTAGGATGATGCGGCAGGAAGTTTCGCCGTAGTTGCAGCCGTGTTCGAAGTTGAGCTTGGTCACGTCGCCGCTCGACTCCGAGGAGCTGATACGGATCGGCTCGCCGAAGAGCATCTTGAGCTCCGGCAGCCAGACGACGTACGCCTTGTTGACCGAGGGGCTGGAGGAGCCGGTGACTTCGTCCATGTCGTCCTTCATCTCGTATTCGCCGTCGTTGACGAAGAGCGGCAGTTCGGTCTCGGCAGTGCCGTGGCGGTAGGTGATGACAGCGCCCTTGTCCGGATCTTCGAGGAACACGAGGCGGTGCTCGCCCTGGAGGCCGGAGCGGTTCGGCTGGCCGTAGGGTGGGGCGAGGGAGATGCTTCTGCGGAGAATGCTATTCGACACATCCATTCTACCCATGGCAATCGATATCGAGTCTAACATTAATTTGCGAGTTAATTGAAGACCTTCGCTCGATTCTTGAAAATTGAAAAGATAGGCGTCATGGCGTCATTTTTCCAAAGAGAGCGGCTCGGTGACCCAATTCCCGTTGGTAATTCCTTTGGGGCGACATCGATTGAATCAATAAATCTCCATTCGGATGCCGTGACCGGTCGAAGTGATTACGCCACAAATTTGCAAGAATCGAAATGAATTCCCGCTCAATAGCTATCATGTGACTATCACTGATAGGGCAAGAGATATCATCTGCAACGGAGGTAAATATGTCTTTAAAGATTAAGCAGCCTTCGATAAGAATCACCAGCTGTGCGCCTTTTTTTTGCTAGATGAAAATTGTGATGATATCTCGCCAATGCGGTTTCCCTCACATGAGCAACAGGAAACGGAAAAGCCGCCGGTTCCCTTCTTGTTAATATCATCTGGAACAAAAGGGGTGTGGCAGGCGACATCAAAACTAGAAATATTGTGGACCTCTTTACCCAACATCAGATCAACAACCTCCTTGCCGACTCCTCGACCCATGATCCTCTCGGTATCGGGGCATGGGCCGAGGAGTCCGGCATCCCCTTGGAGCTGGCCCTCGCCCTTGCTGCGTCGGTGCTTGCGGGAATCGCTGGCCCGGCTTGCTCCCCGAACGTGCCGCTCGCTGGCGGGGCACTGCCAGGGCTCAATTTGGTTGCGCGTCAAGGAGACCACTTGCTGGGCCAGGCCCTGTCCCAACTCACCGGCACCCTTGTGAACATCCAGACATGCCTCCGTCGGAAAGCGGGGAACCTCACGGTCGAGAACCTCTACAGCGCGCGTTACGAGGGCTTCAAACTCCGCAACGATGAGGATCTCCGCTATATGGCGAACTCCCACGATCCGACGCACTCCAAATACGACCCAAGCCTACAACTGGGTGAGGATCTTCGGCACAACGAGGAGTCGTCGAGGATGGAAGCGCTAATTCACCCGGACTTCCTGTTGGGCGGCTCCCTCGTCAAGAACCTGGAACGCCGACTGTCACAATGCCACGGCGGCCTTGGCTATTTCGTCGGCAACCCCGGGGCGCTTCCCCGCGAAACGGCACGCCGTGAAAAGCAGGTGGATGAACTCCTTCGGTTTCTCCATGGCGTTGCTGTTAAGAGCGGCCACCCCAAGTACGTCACCGCGGTGGAAACGCGCGAGCTCGTTTTGAGCGGAGAGTTCACGTTTTCGGAGAGCGACCTGAAATGGCTGATCGGGAACCGCCGTGATTTTCTCGGTAACACCCTGCTGGTCAGCTCGGGCTCGGGGGCGGTTGCGGCTTCCGATTCCGTTCCAGAAACCCGGCAGGGCGATGCCCATTATTTTCTCGAACGCTTCGTACGCGTGGCGAAACACACCCTCGGCTTGCGCCGCGCTGGCCTGCCTCAAGTGGGCACTTTCACCACTTGGGCTGCGAAGGCGGAGTTCGAAAAACAGCAGCGTGAGTTTCTCCGTGAACTCGGCGAAAGCCCGCTCGCCGATCTCACGACTCAGGCTGCCCGGTTGCCGGCGCTGCTGGCATGGACGATCTCGGTCCTCGGGCCGGACTCGGGTCTCGACGACTACATTCTGGCCACCGCCGTTCCTGTCGCTCGTCGGCTGACGGAAGCAGCCCTCTTACCTTACTTGATGGCGGACAACGCGTCTCTGGCTGATGAGCGCCAGCAACGGGCGCGCAAGATTGTCGAACGCGTGGCGTTGATCCAGCCGTGCAAGGCGCGCGATGTGGTCCGCGGGTTCGCTTGCCAGTCGATGGAGACCTATCGCCCGGTGATCGATCTCCTGATCCGCGAAGGAATTCTCCAGCAGGATCCGAAAAAGATGTTGTCCGTGGGCCCGGTCCCGCTTGCCCGCCTGGAGACCCGCAAACTCATCGCTGACCGTTTGCCATGAACTCCGCGCCCAACACTTCTGGTCCAGACCTCCGGACGCTCCTGTGGGTATCAGGAGAGATTGCAGACTCGTATGCTGTGCCTCAGGAGATTGTGATTCTCAATATCCTGGCACTCGCCTCAGCGTTGGCCGGAAACCTCGTCTCCTCGAAACCGGACGGTGGCGAAGCACATCACGCCCGGTTCTCTCTGATCGTTCGTTCAAACGATTCCTCGGTGCCCGAATGGATGAGCCGTGAACAGCACGAGTTGCTTGGCCGCCAACAGTCGGTCATCGATCCAGATTTGCCGCCATTCCTCAGCAAGAAGCCAATGAGGGCTCTCCGCCGTCAGGTGCAGGCGATGGAGGCCCTCGGCAGCGGCAACGACCTGGAGGCGCAAATGCTGCGCGGGTTCATCGATTCTGAAAAGCGTCGGAAGGCATACCGGTTCCTGCTGCCTGTCAGCGGGGAGGGTAGCGGAGTCCGCTGGACGGGAAAACACCCGGGAGGAGCGCCTGCGGTTCTGGTGAACGGGGCGGCGGACATCCGCAAGATTCTGCGCGGTAAGTCCAAGGACGGCAGCCTCTGGAATTCTCTTGGGCAAGGCGGGCAGGGGAACGGTTCTGTTCTCGGCTGGATCGACAGCACTGGTCTCGGAAAACTCTGGCAGCAGCTCGGCTCGCAGCAAGTCCGGTGCCTTGGGTGGCAGGTCGAATGCCCGGCCTCGACCGTCCTTCCCGATACGATCGTCCACCCGAGTCTGGCCGCCTCTCACCTTCTTCGGCGGTTGGAGGTGGTACGATTTGGAAGCACCCGTTTCACTTTCTACGCAGCGCCCTCGGACATCGAGCTGTTGAACCAGCAAGTCTCGAACGTTGCGCTGCGGTTGGAACAGCTCCCAGAGGACCTGAGGGCGGCTGCCGTCCCGGACACGTTGCTGGCGTGGCACCTTGCCGCTCTCTTGAGCGCGCTGTGCTGGGACGGCCGCAATGCCCCAGACCCGCAGCAAGTGAGCTGGTGTGTCCAACTGGCTGTTGTTCTCGCGGAATATGTGGTCGCTCAACACCTGCATCATTTTCGCCAGACGTTCCTCGCTGACCACCCCGCACTGCTCGAAGGACTTGACCGTCGGATGGCCCGGCTTTTGCCGGGGCATCCGTGCGGAGTCCGTGAGCTTCAGCGGAAGTTCCATGGCGTGAACAAGGACGAGTGCCTGGCATCGCTCAACAAACTCGTTGCCCTCGGACTGGCAGAGGAGTGCGCGCCCGGACGCTTCCGTCAGATGCCTCCATCACCGCCCAGCCTGCGTTTGTCGGATTTTCTGTCGGTTTACGGCCTCGAAACCGAAACCGCCGCCGATGGCTGCGCCGCACGCACTGACAACACTGACACTTTCCCAGGCTAACCAGGCCGGGCTTCTCGAAAAACCAACAACCAACAAAAAACAAAAATGAAACTACAAGACAAACAGCACAATACCTCCGTCCTGCCTCTGGTGTATCGCCCCGAGTGGGTCGAACAAGCAACGGAGCCTTGCCGCTGGGATGAGGATGGGAAATTCTGGTATCAAAATCAGGAGGACTACCAATGTGGTCTCAGCTACCGGCAACGGCTTGATCATCCGGTTCCGCAGGAGTGGGATAGCCCCAGCCAAGGAGTGACCTGGCACGAGGAACTGCGTGCCACCATCATCGACGGCAAAGCCTGGTGTTCGGTGCATGACGCGTCCCTCCTCGCAGGAGTGACTTGCCCGTATTCCAGCGAGTCGGGTCAGGGCGACCAGGTAATGGTTCGGTTCAAAGCCGACCTTGTTCAGCCCGATAACTTGCGGGATCTCTTCCCGCAAGGGATCAATGATTATGGCATTCGGATCGAGGCCTTGGTGCCCATCTTCACGAAAGCCCGCAACGGTGATCAACTGCTGAAGTGGCTTACGGGCACCGTAATTCCTCAACTTTATGGGAACTCCGCCTCGCAGATAGGAGAAAAGCCTCCCGTCTACGTGTTTCGGATGGGTCAACCTGCGGGGCCGGCTCCGGTGGGAGAAGTCCGGATCAATAGCTTGAACGGCGAGATGCGGGCCGTCGTCATCGGTTCCCGCCTGTGTTACCGCTTGGATGATGCTGCCCAACTCTTGTCGCTCGACCCAAAAGCCCTTGCCGCCATGGTGGGGGTTCACAGCGTCATCGCTGTGGATTGCCAGCAAGCGGGAGATGATCCCACGCACAAGGGCCACCCGGGGTACATCGCTTATTCCACTCTGAAGAAAATCCTCAAAGCGGTCGACTACGGTGACGACATCATTTGGGAGCTGATGGAGTGCGCTGGTCCCCACTTAAAACAATCGCAATGGCAAACCACCGTCTCCGCACGCCTGCTGCACCGGATGATCGGACGAGATATCTCGTTCGCCGCTTGGAGCAGCGAGGTTTATAACGAGCA